>JAUUVJ010000136.1 GCA_030589605.1 Candidatus Hodarchaeota archaeon
AAGGTTTCTAAATTCAGATTGAAGGATTTACTAAACGAACTTATTCATCGAATAATTAATCTTAAATATTTCAATAATGTATAGACAAGGTAGTCAAAGAGAATCAATGAGAAATAATTTTATCCAAAATTTCGATCTTTGTTGAAGTGCATGATTAATAATGCAAGGTATTACTCTAAGATCCAAAATATTACTTGTTGGTGATGGAGCTGTAGGCAAAAGCTCTTTTCGTCGAGCTTGGTTAGGTGAGACTTTCCAGACCCAGTATTTAATGACTCTTGGTGCTGATTTTGCCGCTAAACAAATTTCACAGTATTACTCTCCAACAAACACCAAATACACAATTAAATATCAAATTTGGGATCTTGCTGGACAACCACGTTTTAAAGTAGTAAGTGATCTTTATTATCATGGAGCGGTTGGCGCACTGTGTTTTTTTGATATCACAAATAAAGATTCCTTTATCAATCTTGCAGAATGGATTAAATCTTTTTGGGAATTAAATGGTGCAGGAAAAAGACCTCTTTTGGTTGTAGGTGCAAAAAGTGATCTCCGAAACAACCCTGACTTTCCAAATCAGGTTTCAAGTAATCATGGTATTAATTATGCCAGAGAATTAACTGAAATTATCCAAAAAGACCACAATTATGAAATCCATTATGTAGAGACTTCCTCCAAATATAATATAAATGTAGACAAGACCTTTCAACAATTAGGCACTGAAATTATCAAAGTCTATAATCAAATATTGGGTTCCATGTTACCTAATACAACCAATTAAACGCTCTAGGATCATCCTCTTTTATTCATTTTTGTGACTAGCGAAATTTTTCCCTCTAAAAAGAGTTTTTTATATACACACTGCTTTATCAAACCATTGAACTCTATGATCAGAAGTTTTTGTTAATTATTATTAAGAAACTATCCGATTTTTAAGTTATGGTTTTCACATGAAATGTTTTCATAGCCTGACATTGGTATCAGCTCTCTAATTCAATATTCATAAATTTTAATTATAATAAGCTAATGAATAATATACATCTATATTATTCCTTAAAAAAAAGTTTTTGGTGGAAAAATAGAAAAAATAGTGCTTGATTATTGTACATCCACAATGCCTTCAGCGGTTAATCCAAATATTGCTTCACTCTCTGGTAATAGAGGACTATCTACAATTCTAGCAATCCGCCTTTCACCTTTTGATTTTCTAAGATAGACTCGTGTTTGCGCTGCGTGAGCTACAATATGCCCACCTACAGGTGCAGTTGGATCACCAAAAAATTGGTCCGGTTTAGATTGAACCTGATTAGTTACTATAACTGCTAAATTTCCTACTTCTGCTGCTCTAAGAATTGTATGTATATGTTGGTTCAGTTTCTGTTGTCTAGTGGCTAAAGTTCCCCGGCCAACATACTCGGCACGAAAATGAGATATCAATGAGTCAACTACTAGTAATTTCACATTCTCTGTAGGTAGGTAATCTTTAAGCATTTTTTCAACAAGTACCATTTGATGGTCACTATTATGAGCTCTTCCGTGTAAGATATTTTCTAAGATTATATCCACGTCTAGATCATCACTCCAACGTGATGCCATCGAAACTATTCGTTCAGGTCGGAATGTACCCTCACTATCGACGTATACAACCTTGGGGTAATCATCACCATCTCGTAAACCCCCTTTTTCGACTGGTAATTGACAAGTAACACAAAGTTGATGAGCTAATTGAGTTTTTCCCGTCCTAAATTCGCCATAAAGTTCTGTTACAGCCCCAGTTTCAATTCCTCCTCCGAATAATGTATCTAATGTCGCGCTACCTGTTGTAATTTTCGCTAGATTTCTTCTGCGCTCTAAGACTTGTTTTGCAGTCTCAAAATCGATTTCTAACGCTTCTCTTGCAGATTCGATGATTTTCTGAACAGTTTTTTGGCCCATTCCTCCTATAGAAGCTAATTCTCCAATAGAAACTGTTGCAATTGATTCTAAAGTTGAATAACCAGCTTCGATTAACTTTGATGCTGTAGTAGGGCCTATACCAGGAAGATCAGTTATTGAACTGACTTTTTTTCCTTTCTTATTACTTGTATCGGACACTGTATTATTTTTTTCTTTAGTAGAGCCTTCAGATTTATCAGCTTTTTTCTTTGGGGTCATTGTTTCGCCAACTCAGAACAGAGATGGATACATGTATTCATCTATAACTATATTTTTTTGGAATCCATGAACTCCTTATATCAATTTTGCTTTTACCTTTTTTAGTAATACATTAACCGAAATTAGTTATTCTCCTTACGTTTTGTAATACCCAAAACTATGATTTTCATATGAATACAACAATCCTTTTATGATAATTTCTGAGATATAATTTAATATAAAAAGATCATTCATAATTTCATTTATGATTAAAGAAAAAGATAGAAAGGGATCGAACTTGGCTAAACTATCATTTATTACATTTAAAATTAGATGTAACAGATTACTAAAGAAGAAACGAAAAGCGGTTTCTCCTGTACTAGCTACCGTAATGATTTTTGGTTTAATTATTACAGGTGTAATGTTAACTTTTATCCAAGTTGTTCCTTACATTGAGAGAGCTCAAAGCGAGGGAACGGTTTCATCGGTTGGAAATAGTTTTATAGATGTAGATACCACTATTAGATCTTTATTAAGTGAAAGTGGATCCCCAGGTGGTTTTCGAACCGTTCTAATTACAAAACCTTCTGGTAAAATAACATTTGAAGATAATTCTAACCTTCTTTCCTTGAAAATTATTGACCATGCTGACAACGATCTATTTAGTATTTTTGAATCACAAGATTTAGGAATGCTAGATTGGTCCTATAAGACCCCTCAAGCTGTTCTTCCTAGAGGTACTACAAAATTTTTAACTGGATCAGATCCATATAAAGCTAGAGATCCGATTTTTTTAACAGGACCCTTTGCGGATTCAGATGAAAATACAGAACTAACAAATTTATCCTTAAGTCATAAAACATCTGATCGTAGCCATCATATTTCTTTGAATTATCGAACTTCTGTATACTTAACGATTTCCACAAACCCTGAACCTGAAATTCGTTTTCAGGTGTTTTTAATTCGACTTTCATCAGATTTCGAATTGATCCTCAGTTCATATCAACAAATAGCAATCCACTCAGTCCAAAATGTAACAAGTCCTCAAACTCTATCGATTGGCAGTAGTGTGGAAGAATTAAACCTTATTTGGAGTTCTCAAAATAGAAACGCCACTTCTCTTTGGAGTACACGTTCTATTCAAGGACTCTCACAAATTGAACTCTTCAATGTTATTGTTCAGAAAACCATATTTGAAATAAGTCTTTCAACATAATACATACAAAGTTTAACGAGATATAGCAAAAAAGAAGGAAAAATTGTGGCATCCCAATATATCACCTTTATGATTGTGTTCACACTCGGGCTCAGTATGGTAATAGTAACTAACGAGATGTTTACAACCATGAGTGACCGATTTCAACTCAATATTGCTGAGTTTGAAATGGACGAAGTACTAGATGAAATTCAGACACAAATATACGAAAATCTTTTGCTAACTTCCAATTTTAACCAAATTATCGAACAACGTTTAGATTTACCTGAAAATTTAGCTCAAAGATTTGGCTATACAATTGGTATTTCAAATTCGACTAGCAATGAAGTAAGCATAAATGGTGTCACTTTCAATGACAGAATAAACCAAACTAAAACATTTTCAATTGGATCAACATATTTGATAAACACTCAAGGGGAATTTTCCAGTACATCACCCGAACTTATACTAAGAATTGAAAAAGTTGGAAATGAAATTTTAATACAGATTTCATAAGATTTAATCAAAATAATTAATATAATAAAATTATTAAGAAAAAAAAGCTGAAATCAAGTTAAGAATAATAAGTACATTAACTATTTCATATTCAATAAAGAAAATGAGGAGCTATAAATAAATGGCCGAATCAAGTAGCTTAATACGAGAAACATATCCGTTAATACCACCCTTTAGTTATGCTTTAGTAGCTACTGATCCTGATACTAAGCAAACTAAATATACCGTTGTTGAAGTTCCATTAAGTACGAAAGAAAAAGATATCTTAGAAATGATTAAGAGTATCCTTGTTGAAGAATTAGATGTTGATTTCAATGTATTGCAAACACCTGAAGTTGCACGTGATTATCTTCGTGCTAAAGTAATAGGTATAGCCAAACATTACGGATTAAAACTCGATGAGAAAACTTTTGATAAGATAAATTACCATATTACTCGAGATTTTGTTGGTTTTGGACCAATAGATGCAATGCTAAAGGATCATAATGTAGAAGATATTTCCTGTGATGGTGTTGGTATTCCTGTGTACATTTGGCACAGGAAGTTTGAGAGTATTCAAACAAACGTGAAATTTGATGTGGAACAGGAGTTAGACGCGTTTATCATCAAATTAGCACAACGTGCAGGTAGGCATATAAGTGTAGCAAGACCACTACTAGATGCTGCACTACCAGATGGTAGTCGTATTCAATTAACGTATAGTCGTGAAGTTACACAACGAGGAAGTACGTTTACCATCCGAAAGTTCCGTTCAGACCCATTGACAGTTACAGATATGGTTATTTTCAACACCATTGATGAAGATTTAGCTGCTTTCTTATGGTATGTATTAGAAAACAGAAATTCTATTGTTATTGCTGGAGGAACAGCTGCAGGGAAAACTTCTTTATTAAATTGTTTAGCAATGTTCATTCGACCAGGAATGAAGATTGTTTCAATTGAAGATACAGCTGAACTCAATCTTCCTCATGAAAACTGGATCCCAGCCGTGGCTAGAGAAGGTTATGGTGGTCGAGAAGCTGATGGATCGAGAAGAGGGGAAGTTTCTATGTACGAACTATTAAGAGCTGCTCTTCGACAAAGACCTGATTATCTTTTTGTCGGAGAAGTTCGAGGTGCAGAAGCTTATAACCTCTTTCAAGCTATGGCTACAGGTCATACTGGTATGGGTACCATCCATGGGGATAGTGTAACAGGAACAATTAGACGATTAGAGAATGAACCGATGAATATACCTAGAACATTGATACAAACATTAAATATTCTTTTAGTTCTTCGAAAAGTACGTCGAGGTGATAAGCAAGTAAGACGTGTAATCGAGTGTACTGAAATTGTGGGTATTGATCCTGTAACCACTGAACTTATCACAAACAAAGTGTTTGGATGGAATGCTCGGGAAGATGCCTTTGTCAACTACGGACGATCTTATGCTCTTGAAGGGATTCAAGAATCGCAAGGATTGACCGAAACTCAGGTTCATGACGAAATAGAAAGAAGAAAAACAATATTACGCTGGATGGTCAAGAAGAAACTTGCACATTACACTCAAGTTTCCGAAGTTGTGAACAGCTATTATCAGAGTGCATTAGAAACAGTGGATAGAGCAAAAAGAGAATTGAAATCTATATGAATGAGAAATAGTGGAGTGTTTTCTTGTGAGTAAGTTCATTAGAAGAGTTGGTTATCTCAGATTCGGTAAATTCTTTGAATCATGGATTGAGAAAGGCCGATTTGAGAGATTAAACAAAAGTTTGAAAACTGCAGGAATGGATATATCTGTACGAGCATACTTAGGAAGCTTAATTTTCAGTTCTATTCTTGTAGGCATATTTACCTTTATTTTAACAACACTAATTACGTATAGTCTTATACCGATATTAAATCCTTTTTTTCCTATGGAAAATCTACTTATAACTTCTATTGGAATTGGTATCGTAAGTGGAATCCTTTGTTGTATTATAACTTTTTTTCCTTTTCTATATTGGCCTCGAATGAAAGCAGCAGACAGAAAAATTTTAATTGAGGCTAGTTTACCTTCCACAGCTTCCTATCTTTCTGCGATGTCTAGTTCTGGAGTTCCCCCGAACAGATTATTTTACTCACTTGCAGGGGAAGAATCTGTTGCTCGAGAAATATCTAAAGAAAGCAAGAGAATTACTAGAGATATTGAGATTTTTGGATATGATATTCTCAAAGCTATGCGTACAGCTAGTGAAAGATCTCCATCTGAAAGGTTTTCAAAATTTTTGGATGGAATGTCCGCAACAATAACAAGTGGAGGAGATCTCACCTTCTATCTTTCTGCTGAATCTAGAGCATTAATGAAATTGAAAGAAGAAGAAACTAAAGAGTTCATTGAACAACTAGGCGTCCTAGCTGAAATTTTCATGATTTTAGGTGTTGTTGCTCCATTATTTTTTATTGTTATCATAGCTATTCTAGCTGTAATATCTCCAGAAACAACTGTTGGTGCAATCGCTATGGTTTTCTTAACTTACATATTGATGCCTATTCTTCTTCTAATGATGATTCTTTTGATTAGTACGATCTCAAGAGAGATCTAGCATATATGGAGGAACAATTGCAATGGCAAAGTTAACAAAAAAACGGGAACAAAGAATTTGGATTCTTTCAGGATTTTTATTTATAATAATGATAGGAGCTGCAATTTACTTTTATATCCCAGCTATAGCCCATATTCTGCAAGATGCAATCACTCCAGATGATTCTTCATACCT
This sequence comes from Candidatus Hodarchaeota archaeon, assembly GCA_030589605.1. Taxonomy (GTDB): domain Archaea; phylum Asgardarchaeota; class Heimdallarchaeia; order Hodarchaeales; family Hodarchaeaceae; genus Hodarchaeum. The sequence continues at coordinate 6,583 of JAUUVJ010000136.1, forward strand.
CAATACTATTAGAGATATTATTACATTTGAAGATGTCTTTGACATAATGGATGTTACTGTAGTTACTGTACTTGCACTTATTTTAATTCCAGCTATGGCTTATCACTCTGATCAAAAATGGAGAGACAATATTGATGATCACATTCCTTCCTTACTACGCGAGATAGCTGATGCTCAAAAAACAGGTCTTCCCTTGCCACGAGCTATTCTAGAAGCATCAAAACATCAATATGGAGCATTAACTCCCGAATTAAAGAAAATGGCTGCAAAAATTAGTTGGGGGATTCCTTTCAGCAATGCTTTACGAAGTTTAACCGTAACAGCAGACACTCCTTTAATGAAAAGAACATCTTTACTGATACTTGAAGCAGAACGCTCTGGAGGAGCTATAGAAGATGTTTTCGAGTCTGCTCATAAACATGTATCCGAGATCTTAGGTTTGAAGAGAGAGAGATTAGGTGCAATGAAACCTTATAGATGGATCATTTACGCCTCATTTATTGTTTTTTCCCTTGTCATGATTATATTATTAGTTTCCTTCTTCCAAAAACTGGCTATTCAAATGGTAGAAGCTTTAGCAAATGAACAAACTCCAAGTGCTAATCTTCCATTCAATATCGCGGGTTTACAATTGTTATTTTTCCATCTTATGGTAATAGAAGCTATTTTTGCAGGATTAATTGCGGGTAAAATGGGCCAAGGAAATGCTAAACTCGGTTTACGAGATTCTTGCATTCTTTTGGGCATTTGTTATGTATTCTTTAAAATCGCCATAATCCTTAACTTATAATTGGAGGTATTTATTAATGGGTAAAGAAGAGAAAATGTTACCAGAGCTGTTAGAAAAAGTTTCTGCGCTTGAGGATAAACTAACAAATATGGAATTTCTAATGGTACAGGGTATGGGAGGTGGAGGAGCGGTTCCTACATCCATTTCACCAACCTCAGCTCCTTCAATGCAAGCTGGATCAGTTAAAGTTGATTTAGCTCCACTTGAAAATAGGATGTCTCAACTTGAGGAAAGCATTTCGAATATCATGAACAGTATCAACAGTTTGAGTGATTTAACTTCAAAGTTAGAAACTGAAAAGACCAAAAAAGCAGATGAATTAATTTCACAATCAACATCGTTATTAGAAAAAGGGCTTGCTCTAACAGAGTTAGAAACCACCATGTTAGAATTAAAGGATCGTGTTGAAGAGATAATTATCCAGCTGGAAGTCTCTAATGTTGGAACAATGAGTGAAGATGAACAATCCTAATAAGCTTAAATTTGAATATTAAAAAAAAAGTGCAAGAAAATGTATTTCTCTAGACTCAAAAAGCGAAGACGAGGACAGATCAGAGCAGTCGACTTTATTGTAAGTCTTTTTCTTTTCTTGCTTATGTTAACACAATTAATTCTTATTATTATAAATGTACAAACTGATGTAACTGGTAGTGGAATTGGCAATATCACTTCTGAAGAATTAGATATCTTTGGAAGACAACTACTTGAACAGAAAGGAGACCCATTCTGGGGTTATCAGAAAAACCTTCCTAATTCATTTGGACTTGCTGATTCTTTATCAACAACTCCTTTAACTTTATCAGCAGCTATAATTTCTAGATTGATTACGGGTACATCATTTCTCATTACTGAACCAACTGGTTATGAGATGCATAATTACAATAACCTGAAAGAGATAATTAAATTAGATGCAAGATATGAATTTCAGATAGGGTTTTTTCCTTGTTTAAAAGTAAGTGTTACCTCATCAATTATTAACATAACAGCAAATATTGTAGAAGCGACAGTCACAAATTTTCAAAATACTCCTATCCCTGATGTTCAATTATATTTTTATTCTCTTGATTTAACAAATGGTGATGCTATTCTCGAAGAGATTGCTTTAACAAATTCTACTGGTGGAGCTTCAAAGGAATACTTGATACCTAGTTTCGGTACCCCTGATAGTGATCATATTTCTGTCGTAATTGCTAAAAAAAGTGCAATGTGGGGGATAAATTGGTCTTATGCTAAAACAGGACTCCCTTCAAGCAAAGTTCTTGCAGGAAGCGAATCAAACACCACAATTTGGGGTGGAGGAATTAATTCTTCAAGCATTTTAATATCAGACAAAATAAAAACTACAAGCGCTATTGATAATCACTTTTTAACTATACTATACGAAAACTCTTCATCAAGTTTTTCTAACCAAACTATTAATCTAGGAACCAGTTCTGAAAGCAATGAAACTATTTCCGTACCTACTAATGGATTAGTCTTCTTTTTCAGTATTGTACGAGAAGATGATTCTTATAAAGTAGGAATAGGATCATATCCTGCAATCTTAGATCAAAATTCCGATTCTGGTATTTTTTACCGAGTTTTTGGAGAAATAACTCCAAGTGGGAACGTAAAAGCTAAGTTATCAAAGATATATCCAATTGTTGTTCGAGGTACTCTGATGCAATGCCAAGTGACTCTCTGGAGCTTTTAAAATCATGTACAAAAGGAAAGGAAATTCTCATAGAGGGCAACTTCAGATTGCAGAAACATTGGTATCTGTTTCCTTAATGCTAGTTCTTGCACTTTTCTTAGTAAATGCCGCAACTCAGGCTGAAACCCCTCATTCCAGTCTCGAAAATTTAGATCGAGTAGCTTCGGACATTCTTGTTACTTCAGATGAAGCTGGATTATTACGGCCAGCAATTTATCTATATGGTGATAATATACATGAAAC
>JAUUVJ010000108.1 GCA_030589605.1 Candidatus Hodarchaeota archaeon
AAACTTTCAAACCAGCATTAGTCAACAATGTGAGGATATTAGAAGGAGTAGAAAAGGGGGTTACATACCAGGACATGGGGAGTTTCCTTTCGTGGAAGTACTCCATACTTTTATTTATTCTTTCTTCAGCAGTATCCTCAGTAAACCTCACTTTCCAGATCGAGTTCAACATAGGATGATTCCCTCCTGTGATTGATCGTATAATGTCATCAAATTCGATGATTTCGCAGACTGGATTATTTTTTGGTAGTAATGAAACCCAACCTAGAACATTTTGGATCATGGCTTCAATAACTTTTTCCTTAGAATGGTCTCTTAAAATCTCCGTTGCAGTTCCTTCCTCTAAAATTTAAGTATTACATTAATAGACAAATAACTTAGTATATCTAATTTTTCGTTATGTTAACTCGGTTTATTTCGAAAAAATAAACATCGTAAAATGAAACTTTTACGACATTCATATGAATTGATAATTTATTGATTAACAAAACAAAAACATTAAGAATAGATTAACTAAATACAATTCTGATGAATTTTAATCCTGATAAGAGAATTATCTGATGATTTTGTAAATAATAGAGGATTCATATCGGATGATCATAGAAAAAATCAAAGCAAAGTCCTTTGCAAAAAAAGGGAAGATTGATTCATGGTGGTGGGCCGAGGCGTCCATGAATCCATATCGTGGATGTTATCATGATTGTAAATACTGTGATGGAAAAGCAGAGGCCTACCATATCCATGAGGATTTTGCTACCCGAATTCAAGGGAAAATTAACTCTCCAAAATTGTTAGACCAATTTTTTAAAAAACTAGGCTATTTTCCAACTAATCGTTCAAAAACTTCAACTCTAGTAGATTTTATTCCAGGCAGTAAATTAACAATCGAATCAACACAACCAAGTAAATTTATCTGTTGCGTTGGAGGAGGAGTGTGTGATGTATACCAACCAGCAGAAAAGAAATTGAAAATCACCCAAAAACTACTCCAAGTGGTCTATGATTATAATTTTCCATTATTTTTATTGACTAAAAACAAATTCGTATTACGTGATCTTGATCTTTTAAAGAAAATTAATAATTTTTCATATGCCAATATTGGTTTTAGTATCACCTTAGCTGATGAAAAAGACCAGAAGATCGTCGAACCAAATGCAAGTACTACAAGAGAACGTTTTGAAACTATTAGAAAACTCAGAAGTGAAGGGATTCATTCAGGAATTCTGTTTTTGCCAGTATTACCTTGGATTGGGGATACTGAAAACAACATGAATACTATTTTCAAACAAGCAAAAGAAGCTAATGCTGAATATATATTAGTGGGAGGAATGACGTTAAAACCAGGTCGTAATAAAAAAGAATTTCTTAATATGATTAAACAGAATTATCCTGATTTGTTGGATTCTTATATAACGCTCTATAGTAATGAAAATAAATATGGACAACCTGATAAAAATCAGATCAAGAATTTAGGGTTAATAAACCCTGTAGTAAAGGCGTATCAATATTGTAAACGGTACAAGATTCCAATACGTATGCCTAGATACATCCCTGAAGGACGAATCGATACTAATATTCGAATTTCAACAATTCTTTTTCATCTTGCGATTATTAAAGCCCTTCGTCCACCTATATGGTATAATACTTATCCATTTCAAGAAGCAGCTCAATTTATCGATTCTTATAATATAGATCTACAAGAATTGTCAAAAAATCAGATTAATGCACTTCCAATATCAGAGAAAGTTCTTCCATACGTATTTGAGTTTCTGGAGACTAGAAGGTGTAATTACTTAGAAGATATTGGGGAATTCAAAACATTGTTTGTAAATTGAAATTATTTTCAAAAATAAATGGGGATCAGGAGGATTAATATCAAATTATATTTCTAATAACATCTTTTTATTAGAATACTAAAGAATATTTACATAAATCACGATTTTATCATACTTTATACGTTGTTTAAAGATTAATTATTAGCACAGTTCAAAAAGTTCAAAACATTACCTCTTTTGCACAATCAAACAAGAATAAATCGTTTTACTACTAGTATAGAAAAGGAATAGATGAAAGATGGCCTCAAAACAATATTATCCTACAGAAGAAGTTACCTTTTTTTCAGATTTGACTAATGTATTCATAAGATCAATATTTATTATTTTTTTATGGTATTTCTTCTTTAGTTACTATCCTTTAATTATGAGTTTTGGTTTGCTTGGGGTAGTAATCATTTTTGTTGTTATGATGATAATTTTACCATATACTCTAACAGCAGTTACGCTTTGGTTTAACATTTGGGCATATAAAATACTTTCATGGCAAACTAATTTGCCTTATATGAATTATAGATCAAAATGCATATTTCTTCAAAGAAAACGATTTACTTTTTCATGTCTTGCAGAACAAATCGTTCCATATGAAAAAGATAAGATTGAACGTTGTCATCGGGAAGAATTATGGAAAGTTTGTTGGCCTCAAAGAATCCCTTCAATTCTTGAGGCTTATGATCAAGTTCCTGATAAAAGAAAACAACGATTATCAACTCTTCTTGTTACAATGAAAGAATATGCAGCTCCTGCAGGTCCGAAAATGCTTGTAGCTTTGAATAATACCACTCTAGAACCGACAACAAGAATTTATGCAGGTCTTGTTTTAGCTGTAACGAAAAATGAGGATGGCATCGAACCCTTACTAAACATGCTAGGGAATTATGAAACACGAACTGACAAATTAATACGTGCTGTATTATCACGATATGGAGAGACAGTGATTCCACACTTAATAAATGCAATTCAAAATAGTGAAGATGATAATATGTGTGGTGTACTCGTCGATATTATGGGAAGAACCGAACATCCAAATATTATTCCTACAATAGATAATTTACTGAATAATGAAGCAACAGGTGAGTATACTCGCCTACAAGCAATTTATGCACTTCAGGGATTACAATCTGAGGAAGCTTACAAAGTTATTCTAGACAATTTCGAAAAAGCTTCTGAAGATGAACAGTCTCAAATAAAAGGGGTTTTTCTTTCAAATAAACCAATCAGTCTTCCGCTATTAATAGAAGTACTACCAGATAGAGAAATCTCTGAAGATTTTTATAGTAAAATTGGAGATGTACTAGCTGAAGTTGATGCTAAATCATATGATCGGATTTTTACCAGTATTCGTGAATCAAAAGGAATTGAAACATCACAAAGACTAGCCAGAATACTGAAGGAAAACACTCCAGAGGAAGAAGAATTCCAGAAAATACGTGACGTACTTAATAAACATACATTTGATCGCGATATTTTATAGGTCTTAGTTTCTTTTATTGTCATTTTCTAGATGATAGAATCTATAAACACGAAGAATCTAAGATGAATTGGATTAGTTTATTCTTTGTTCCGCTTAAGGATTGTAGAGTTTTCCGATAAAAGGATAATAATCTAAAGAGGAATAATGTATGTCAGTTAAGGTAGTTTTTTTTGAATCGGCTCTTGAATTAGTTCCTGAATCTCTAAGAAATCATCCTCAAATCAGAACAAAATGGAAAAAAAATGTTAAAAAGAAACATCGGGGGATTTTACTTGATGGAGGTATTCATCGGCCATTAATAGACTCATTAGATCAATCAAAAAAGCGTGGAAGGCCAGATATCATTCATCATTCTCTATTAAATATTGTGTATTCTCCATTGTTTAGAGATCAGCAAATACAGGTATATATACATACTAGAGATGATTTATGTATTCGTATTCCCTCAAATTGGCGAGTACCTGTTAATTATAATAGATTTTGTGGATTATTTTCTCAACTACTATTGAAAAAACGTGTACCACTATCAGGTGATCCTATTTTGGCCATAGAACATTGTTCTTTGGCACAACTACTTGCTCGTTTTAAAGAATCAGAAATTTACCTGTGTGAAGAACCAACAAGTACTAATAAATTGATATCTCGAGAGTTGTCAGATATTCGTTTTTCTCGTTCTGCAATCTTTTTGATTGGAGGTTATCAGCATGGCGAGATATCACTTAATTCTTTAGAAATGATGAAGTCCAATAAAAATTTGATTTCTATTCATTTATATAAGGAAATAATGCCTGCGTGGGTGATTGTAGCTAAACTAATTACTTGGCTCGAATCGAGGAACCAATAATGGCATTAAAAGTGCTTATAACTAGTAAAAATCCAGTTAAGATTAAAGCAACACAAGATTCATTCACTCAATACTTTGATGAGATAAATTTCTTTAATATCAGTACAGAAAAAGCTGGTCTTGATTCACAGCCAATAGGAGATAAAGAAACATTCATTTCATCTAGAAAACGTGTAGAGTATGGTCGAATAATGAAACCTGGTTTTGATTATTATGTAGGTATCGAAAGCGGGATAGTAATTAACTCCAGTAATGATGCAAGGATTATTTTATACAGTTCAGTTGGAAATGATGAAATTACTGAAACAATAAGAGGATGCGAAATTCCTATTCCAGTATTTTGGTTTAAAGCACTAGTAAGGCAGGAACAGAATGAATTAGGAGATTTAATATCTAAATTCAGTGGAATTTCAAATGTTAAACAAAATCAAGGAGTAGTCGGAATCTTATCCCAGAATATCATCAAGAGATACGATATTTTAAAACAGAGTGTGATTATGGCTCTTGTTCCGTTTTTAAATCCTTCTGTGTTCAAATCTGAGGGAAAATATGTTCCTTAGGAATTAACACAAAAAAAAGAAATAAAGAAAATCTTATACAGAGGGAGTAATTATTGAATTTACTCGAGGTAAGCCATTAGATGCGAACTATTAGTCCAATTAAAAAACATTCGCAGATTCCTGAGCAAGTAGAACAAATAAAACATTGGTTAGATCTATTGAGATTAGAATATGTGATTCTAGTGGATTCTAAGGATGGAGGTTACACTTTCCTTCTGCCTATAAAGAATTGTCCAGATATTCATATAGCTCTGGAAAATCGTTTTGCTCACATAACTTTCTTTTCTAATGGGCTCACCTGTCTTTCTACCGAACCTGATGACATTGTTCATTCCTTTTTACGTAAAGCATTGGTATTGCAAAGTAAGTATTTTGCTAGCAGGTTAGTAATAACCAGCTCCAAAGAAGATTTACGTTTATTCCTTGGTTTTCGATTCGATGAAATGAGTATGTACCGTTTTTCAAGAAAAGTGCGAGAATTGATTCAATTTGTAAAAGAAATAGCTAAATTAATTGATGAACACAATATGAATGAACTATGGCGGGATACAGAACAAGAACCGAAATTTCCTGCAATAGATGTACGGGAACGAGTTAGGTTTTTATAATAGAATCAGAATGGTCTATTATGCCAACTTAGAAATGTTTCTATCCAAAAAATCGAAGTAGAGAGAAACCCAAAAATCAGAGCAAACACTTCCCCAATTGAAAGAGGAAATGTTAAGAAAAACAAAAGATAACCAACAAAAACCATTGTAATAAAAATTGCATAAAAGCTAAATCTAGGAAGAGTGTAATTACCTATCATAACAAATTGTTTTAAGGCACTAATATCAATTTTCTTCGATATTTCATAGTTTCCAAAACGATTCTTACGGATTACACCTAGATTTTCTAATTTCTCAAGATGATAAAAAGATACACTTGGAGACGAAAGATCTAAACTACGTTGAATTTCACGTACTCCCGCAGCTTCTTTCTTTCTTAATAAATAAAAATAGATATCAAGTGTAGTACCTTTAATAATCGTTTCAAAATTCACTTTCTGATCTTCATCTAATTCAGATAAATTTTTTACTCTCCTTTTCCTGCTGGTATGATATCTCTCAACCATATATAGTCCTCAAATAAAGCTATGCAATCTTTGATTTGATAGTATAGACAAGATAATACTCAAATAATGTAGTTATAATAATAATAGTGTTGTTATACACACTTTCTAGTGTTGTCTACCTCACAAGAAGGTTAAAGGAGTTTAACACACAAATGAAAACTGGACTGGATGAGTCTAAGAGATTAGATTCGCTTCGTGATATCCTCTCTTCGCTAGAAACTACGGCGCAAGTACGACCAGAATTAGAGAAATATACCGTTTCTCTTTCAGAAAGACTCCTAAATTTAACTAGAGATTACTATGCTTCGTTGGTCTTTCTCTTTACAACCTCTCTATCTTTTCATCGAAGGCTCGTCTTAATGCAATTAATAACGATTTATCCACAAGGTAGTTCAGGAATTGATTTGGCTCGATCTCTTGGAATATCCGAGAAATCAAAATCAATCTATAAAGACTTAAACGCATTAGAAAAGCAGGATTTAATTCACCTAGATGAAGTTCACTCACGCTTAAAAATGGCTTATGCAAATCCAAAGAACCGTTTAGTTAATCGTTTAATTGAACTAGTTCAGATACATGGAGATACTTTACGAGAATTGATCCAAGAAGAAAAAAAGGAGGATTAAAAATATTACAAATTTCAAATAAAAAAATCCTAACATTCCGTTTATTCTTCTTCGTTTCTTTGGGATTTTCTTTTTTACTTTCCATATTGACTTCAATGGCGCTCATTTTTCCTCCCGAATCAGAGAACATCTTTTTAGCAGCTGAAAGCCCGGGACGTTATGCAATAAGAGATATTGTTGAATCTAATATTATTACAAAAACTATAGATCGTTTTCCTGATACTATCACTTTGATTGCATTAATCTTGTGTGTAGTAGTTATTGGTATTCTACTATTTATTTGGGCTCCTTCTTTATCGAGTTTTTTACCAACTATTAAAAAAGGTCGAATGACGTGGGCTCGTGTAAGGTTCGGTATCCCCGAAAGATTATTTTGTCTGAAGATTGGAAGTATTCAAATTAAAATACGACGTAATCGTAAATCTCTTAGTGGTCTTTTGATGAGGATGTTTAATCTAGAGGTTCATTTTAAAGAGGAATCCCCTAAAATTCAAAGAATAGCTGATTTTACTGGTATGAAAAGGCATAATAATGCCGAGGAAAAACCTGTTCTAAGAAAAACCGTCAATCTAAAGATTTTACCTCTCCAGTTAATTCGTTTACAGGCGATTCTAGCAGTACTAATGGAATCAAACCCAATTTCTGTTAATAGCTAATGATGTATATTTCTAATGTTAAATAGATTTTACCTAAATAATAACAGAAATTCAATCTTGAAGTTTTTAAACTCTATACAAGTGAGAAAAATTCAGTTAAATTTTGAGTTGCTGGATCATTGACACGGATAGTGGCTTACCAAGTTCAACAGGATGGAAATTGGGATCCTGTAAGCTTCAAAAAAACTGATTTAAAGATTAAACAAGTTTTTATTCTTGTAAACGATGAAAGAAAGGAGCTTTGGATATGGATTGGGGAAGGAGCAGATGTTAGAACCCGATTTATTTCAAGTACTGCTTCAGCAGAGATTAGACGGCTATATGGTTTAACCTTACGAGTTAGAACAGCAGATCAGGGGTCAGAACCTAAAGACTTTTGGAAATGTATGGATTCGATCCCAAAAGGAGGATTGGGTCCAGAGGTTAAAAAAGGAAGCAAAAAATCATCAAAAACGGTTTTGAAAAAATCTACTACCCGAAAAATTATAAAAAGGATTCCTTCTAGACAAATTAAGAATAAAAAAACTACTCCCAAACCTAAGTTGAAATCTAAGTTAAAAAAGGACCAAAAGGAACAAATTTCTCCTTCAGAAGAATTGAAAGGAGATACATCATTGATATCAACTCCTCTCTGTCCTCAATGTAAGAGGGGTTTTTTATTGCCTTATTCTAGAGTTGTAAAAGTTAGTGCAAGGAAGAAAGAAGTACTTCAATATGCTTCTTGGGTATGCTCAAATTGCAACTTTTCTCCCAAATCTCCTGATTTTGATGAGGAGAGTATGAAGTAAAACTATTTTTATGAATAGATGAATCTATTTTGAATAAATAAGAAAGAATTGAAAAATTGTTCAAATTACGAACTTTTTTCTTGCTCTTTTTTTGATTTTAAAAGGTCGTCTAGTTGTTGTCGTTTTTCATCTGGCATTTCTTCCATGATTTTTTGTTGTTGTTCCATTAAATTTTTCATAAAAACCGAATATAATATCGGTAACATCATCTGAGCTTCTACTTTTGCGTCAAAATCTTCTCGGGCGTTATCACGATCAGTAATAAGTTTTTCTTTAGTCATTGCACCTTGTCCTAATCCTGGTACCGAATTATCTTTGATGTAGTAGTTTTTTCCATTGAATCCTAAGGGAAACGCCTTACATTCGAGTGGTAAGGAGTGATAGATATTACATAACTTATTTTCTTTGTCGTAAAGTGGGCATCCCGTATCTATGCTAACAAGACCGAGCGTTAAAAATTCCTGCGGTTTTTCTCCTGTAGTTTGTAAAGTTCGGAATTTTAAACTAGGAAATATCGAATTAATGACCCCTGATTGAATCCAACGACGGATATCAGCTAATGAGACTGGTACAATATCCCTCTTTTCACAGCATTGTCCACACTTTGTACAATTAAATATAAATTTCTTTTTGGGCTTTGTTTTAGCGTCGGTTTTTTCATTATCCTGTTTTTCAACATCTTCCTCGTTTTTATCTGTTGAAACTGTTTCAGATTCCGTCTTTTGTTCCTCATTGTTTCCATTTTCAGACATTACAAAATAACCTCTCGCTTACTGTTGAAGGAGTAGAAATAAAAAAAAGATATCTATTCTTCACCATCATTTTGTTTTGCTATCAGAGAAGCAGTTGCTCCTGCATTGATACCATTATCAATATTTACTACAACTAAACCAGGTGAACATGATTGGAGCATTGTCATTAGCGCTGCTTCACCTTTTCCACCATAACCATATCCTGTTGATGCGGGTACACCAATCACTGGGATATTAACTAAACTGGATACAATTGCTGGTAGAGCTCCCTCCATTCCTGCAATGACTACTACAACTCGAACTTTTTCTTTAATTAATTGTTTTAGAGGAGAAAATAATCTGTGGACTCCCGCAATACCGACATCGTTGAATTGAATCACATTAACACCCATCAAACGAGATATTGCTATCACTTCTTCTGCAATAGGAATATCAGATGTTCCTGCGGTTAAAAGTCCTATATTAGAAGAGGATGTTGGAAATTTATACCCTTTTTTTGAGATTATAACTGAATAAGGTTCATGTGAGGAGCCGATATGTAAGTTATATTTATTGGTAAAATAAGATTTAAGAACTGTAAGATGTTTTGTCAAAACACGAGAAAGAAGAATCGCTGAGTTATTTTCCAAAAATTTTGAGACTATTTCTTTCACTATTTCAGGATCTTTTTTTTCAGCATAGATTACTTCTGGAATACCCTTTCGTAGGTGCCTTCCTGAGTCTAATTTGACCCCATCCTCAATAAATTCTAAGCTAAAAAGATTTAATTCTTCTTTTGCTTCGTTTAAAGTGATTTTACCATTTTTATAATCATTTAGTATAGTCTTAATATTACGCATTGTTATCATCCTTTTTATGAAGTTCCAAAGAAATACGTTTTCGCATTTCTCGAAGCGCTACTCCTTCTTTTTTCGCCAATCGTTGAAGATCATCAAATTCTATCTTCTCTGATATAACCTCAGAACCTAAAAGACCCATTTTATAGTTTATAACCTCTTGACTACCCTTCAGTTTTATTTGATAACTTTTCAGCTCACGAGGGATGATATGACGGAATCCAGAAGAAATTCTTACTCCCAGTGTTCCTAATTCTCGTGATAATATATTTATTACTTCCATAGCTTTGCCTGGTTCAACAATAGCACGAACGAGAAATCCAGGTCGATTTTTTTTAGATATTGTTGAAATTAATGTAAGATCAAGAACTAAGTTTTGTTCATATAAAACTGTAAAAAGATGACCAAGCGTTTCACCATCCACATCGTCAACATTAGTTTCTAATGTTGAAATCTCTTCTTTTTCAAGTATTGAGGGTGAATAGCCTTGAATGATCACTAAACCACTTGAAAAACCCTCTTTCGATTTTCTTGTTCCAAAACTTCGACCTATTTTTTGAATATGCATAAGAGGAAAATGATGGAGTGTTTCTGCGTTTAATGAAGCAATAAGAGCCGCGCCTGTAGGTGTGAGTAATTCTCCATCGGTAGGACCGCCTGTAATAAGTAATTTCCCTTCACGAATGATTTCGGCTGTAGCTGGAGCTGGTACGGGCACTTTTCCGTGACTTATCTTAATAGTTCCGCCACCAACTGCGATTGGTAAAGTTTTCATCTCATTTTGAAGAAAATCCATTTTTTCTAAAAGGAAAACAAAGCCTATTATATCAAAAACTGTGTCGATTGTTGCTAATTCATGAAAATGAATATTATCAGATAGATTATCATATCCATGGACTTTGAGTTCAGCATTAATCAGAAATGTAAGAGCTTTAGAGGCTATTTCCGTACCTTTGGGTGAAAATTTAAGTTGTTTTCCTAAATCTTCAACAATACTAGTCATTACATCTGGTAAAAATTTCTTAACAGCAGATGTTTGAATTTGTGTACCAGAAAAACCTTGCTGTTTTATTTGGAACCATTTAACTTGAAAATCAGGGTCATATTTTACTA
>JAUUVJ010000278.1 GCA_030589605.1 Candidatus Hodarchaeota archaeon
AATAAGAGAGTGGCCTCTTGAATACAAGACTCTTTTTTCGCCCATTGATGTGATCGAAGATTATACAACGCCAGCAAGATTTGTTGTAAAAGGTAATCTTGTTATCCGACCAGCATTATCTGATCCTGAAATAATAGATTTCCCTGGAATTGGTTCACTTGAAGCCTTCAATTTGGATGGATTAAGAACCTTGACAAAAACATTCCCTGACATTCCTAACAAGATAGAGAAAACATTACGTTATCCTGGCCATATAGAAAAGATGAAACTACTACTAGATCTAGGTTTATTTTCCCACGAAACCATTGAAGTCAAAGGAGTAAAAATCAAGCCTATTGATCTAACCACGAAATTGATACTTCCAAAGTGGAAACTCAAAGAAGGTGAAGAAGATCTCCTTGTAATGCAAATAATCATTAAAGGAGAGAAACAAGGTAGGAAAGTTACTTACTGTTATGATATGCTTGACCGTTATGATAGAAACTCAAAAACACTATCCATGGCCCGTACTACAGGTTATACCTGTTCCATAATTACCCGTTTCGTTGCTAAGGGTGTTTATAATAGGAAAGGGATATCTCCACCGGAGTATATAGGACAAAATAGTACGTGTTACAGTACACTCCTGAAAGAACTGGAAAAGAGAGATGTTACTATCACAGAAACCATAACAGAGCTGTAAAACAACGAAATATTCGGTCAAATTTCCTTAAACCCCCCGTTTCTGTTTATAATAGATAATAGGATGATTCATTTTACTTTCTATTAGCAATAACCTGGAAAAAGCTATTATTAAATCACATTTTTTTCGGAACACTTTTCGTTGATTATACGACATCTTTTCTTTTTGTATACCACACAATAGACATTTTTAATTTCTTTTTGCTGATTTGTTCCACTCGTTGAATATTGTTGGATATTACACATCTGTTATATAAAAATCATTCAATTACTGAAAGTAGTCCCTTAAAATGTCCATCAAAGGTAGCAATGTAAACATTACTCTCGAAGAGCTTTGCCATGACCAATAGGGAACAATCAGTAAATGAAAGCCCATTCTCGAAGTACCTGAGGAATAATTCCCAAGTAGCTAGAAATTCTGTTTCACTTAAATGAAGTAAATTTATTCGGGGTGAATTTAAAATATAGTCCCCAATATCTTTAACTAGGTTTTTATTATGGGTTCTTACTAGTGTTAAGGTAACAGTTTCATCAAATACGAAATTTGAAACAATAATTCTGCCAAATTTCCCTGATAAACATTCTTTCATGATTTTTGTTGCTTTAATATGATTAATATCATCAGAATTCCGTATAGCAAGAATGAACCCAGTATCTAAGAAAACAACCATGAAAATACCTCATTGATAAAGATATTCATCCACTGTTATAGAGGTGTCTTTAATTCCCCATTTTACTGGTTTTTTGAGTAATCTCCAAGCAAAATCCTCTTCTAATTTTGGTAGATGATGGTCAATTACTTCTTCTTCAAATTTTTTTGCTTCCTGTCTAATTAACTGCCCTAATATTTCCTTTTTTGTCATTTTTTTTCCCATTAAAATATAACGAGCCCTTAATCTTTCCAAAAGATCTTCATCATCTTTATTTAATCGAACTGTTGTCATTTGTCTCACTTTAACAGAGATTAATTTGATTATTCTAAGTTTTAAGCTTTCAATTCTATTTAGATATAGAATTCTACAAGTATAAAAGTATACTTGTGTACATTTCTTGATTAGGAAAAATCATTCCAATGTCATTTTTTTTTCGGAACAAGTCATTTTATTGTAAGAGAGCAATTTGCATTCATCGTTGGTTATTGCACACCTGTTATATAATGTGAAGCATGCCCCGCACCCTTAACAAGCATAAAAATCGCCCTTTTCTGCTTGGAGCAAGTTATTTTTTAATAAAAAAAGAAGTAAATTGATCAATTAAGTTTGATTCCTCAAAAACCAATGTAGCATTGATGGTTTCATCATCAAAATTTTTTATTAAATAATCAAGAAATTTATCCTATTCTATATCTTCCTCATAAATGCATGGTACAGCACAGTAAAATAGAGAGTGTGGATCAAATTCCGATGAAATGCTGTGAATGTTTCTTGTGAGAGCCCCTTAAGTAATTCTGTATGTTGCTGTAAAAATGTACTTACTTGCTCTCGGAAGACGTATTCTGATTTAGGGTGTGCTCGCTGACGTGCTAAATACTGACTCGCAGTCATTTGATGGCCTCGCTCATCTCTTATTTTCTGTTTCTACTATTTCTCTTTCGTCCATTTGTCCTAACGATAACAAAAGTACTTATACCCACCAATATAGATAATGAATCTAACGGTGTTAAAGAGGAGGTTTCCATAGATGTTGTACTTGTATCTACTGTAGTTGTTGTACTTGTATCTACTGTAGTTGTTGTACTTGTATCGACTGTAGTTGTTGAAAATGGTTGAGTATAAGGTGAGGTTAATGGATAAAGATCTTGATTATTGGTAATTCCTTCTATTGAGTAGGGTAGATCTACGATCCCATCGCCATTATTATCGGGGCTAGTCCAATCATCCCAGTAGTTATAGTTAAAGATGTTATTTACTCCATCATCAGTTGCTTGAGAGGGATAACCAGTATTTCCAATAAAATTGTTCCTCTTCACCAAAGTATTAGATGCATTTTCATTAAGGTGAACGCCCCACCCGTTGTTGTAAGAGATAATGTTGTTTGAAATATTATTAGCTGAATTATTAATAGCGAATAAGCTAATACCGTGGATACCGTAGGAAACGCTATTATTCGTTATACTATTCTTGCTAGAGTTGTATAGCTCAATCCCAACACCATCGTCGTAGTGTGTGATTTGATTGTTCGAGATAATATTATAATGACTTGTACCAAAACCAATTCCATTCCCATTGCTGTTATGAACAGAATTATTCGAGATAATGTCATTGTGACTTTCACCTAAAGTGATCCCATAAGCACTATTATTGTAAAGGGAATTGTTGGAGAAAGTATTTTCATTGCTAGCGTAAAGACGAATAGCTATTCTACTATTGTATATAGTGTTATTGAAAACAGTGCAGTGTTTAACTTTATGAAGAAATATCCCTGGCATATCATACGCACCATTAAGGACACAGTTTTGGATCGTAAAATACACAGTAGTATCGCGAATGAAGATCAAATAGTCAGATGTAAAATCAGTAATATTCAAATTTTCAATCAAATAGGGATCAGTTACAGTTCCAGAACCGCTTAAACATTTTAGAGGAAATCTCGATAAACAAAATCACACAAAAGCTGCGAAAAGCAAAAATGAGTAGAAAAAGTGAGAAATGGAAGGACTTTAATAATTCATACCTAATATCAACTACATTAATCGTCAAATATGATTAATTAGGTTATTTTAGAGGATTAGACATTGCTCAATATCTCACTTACCAAATTCTTAGGGATTAATGATTTACTCCCAGACGCAAAAAATCTTACCATAAAATATACAGTTATGATGATTATCCATACTTTTATTTTTTTATTAACCCAAACATTTATTATTTTGTATGTAATTGATAAAATGGGCTTTGTAGAAGCAGCATTTCTTTCTTCAATTTTATTATTTTCTCAAGCTATCTTAGACTATCCTTTAGGAGTATTAAGTGATACTATCGGTCAAAAATGGGTTTTATCATCAAGCCATATATGCTTTAGTATTGGGTTCATACTTATCGTTTTTGCTAATACAATCATTGAATTTATTATAATCTACATATTATTTGGGCTAGGTTTTGCCTTATTTTCAGGTGCTTTTGAAACTTATTTAGATAATAATTATCGCGCAACTGTAAAAGACTTGGATCCCGATAGAAAAATTTATGGCTTTTTTATTAGCCGCGTACAAGCAATTATGCAATTAACTTCGGTAATTGCATTTATTATAGGAGGGATACTCTCAACGAGCATTGGTAGACAAAGCTCATTTTTATTACAAGCTTTTTTAGGCCTAATTTTCTCAGTAGTTATTATATTAGTACTGAATGATTATTTCAAACCGAAAATCCACGATTTAGCTGAACCTAATCAGAAAAAAAGTATAAAAAATTTTTTGTCTAAATCAAAAGCTGGGATTACATTTCTTTTTAGTTCAAAGAATAAATTCTTTTTTCTAACAGGTTTGATTCTATACCAATCAATCTGGATGATTTGGGCCTTATTAATATTATTTGTGATATATTTTGGCTACACAGGAACGGATTTATTAGCGGGGATTTTTAGATCAACTGTTTTTCTATTAGGAATACCAACATTCATTATAGTCGGAAATATTAGTAAAAAAATAACAGGTAAAAATTGGATTTACAGACTTCATTTCTTACATCCGCTCCTTTTTTTTGGAGGGTTCGCGCTCCTTTTATTTCTCATACCGCTAAATGACACTTTAAATGTTATTGGAATTATTTTGGTTATTTTAATTTTTATTATTACGGGAATCTTTTCCCAATTAACTTTAGTACTTCGTCAAAGAATAATAATAGATTTAATACCAGAAGAAATTAGAAATAGTGTTTATTCTCTGATACCAACAATTGTTGGAATTTTAAGCCTACCGATTATGCCTTTTGTCGGAAACTTGGTTGTTACTTATAATATTAGCACAGGAATATTATTTTTAGCTTTATTTGAAATTGCTGCAGCGATAGCTTTCTATTTATCTTTTAAATTCACGTAACAGGATTTCTATAGGGTAACTATGGATGAAGTTTAGAAATACTTGGTAAGATTGTACGTTAAACTGATTGTTATATATTAGAAGTATTATATAATTGCGAATATACTTTCTTTGATGTTCTTGATGCATTTACCAATCGGTTATCATTATTCCTGTTTTATCAAAATGAGAACGATTTTTGGTAACTAAGGGAAGGTTATACACCAACGCCACACTTGCAATTAACGTATCCATGACCCCTATTGGTGTTCCTTTCTTATTAAGATCATTTAGAAGAAAGCCAAATTTTCTAGCAACAGATTGAGTGAAAGGTAAGACATCTAAAAATTCTATTAACTCTTCAGTCTCTTTTAAATTATTTTCTATCTTTGAGGATTTATAAACTCCTTGATATAACTCCCATAGTGTTACGTGGGTTATAGAAATTTCGTTGGGTCCAGAAAGTAGTTTCTCCAAGTGATCTTTAGCAGTTTTGTCATTTCTTAATATTTTGATTAAAAAATCTGTATCTAGAATCACATATTTCACCAGAAACCTAGTATCGCAATTTAATGTCTTTTCTTTCAGTATAAACTGATTCAACTGAATCAGCCAGATCTTTTAAATCTTTATTACTAGATAACCAATCCAGAAAGTCTTTTCTTTTCTTCTTTGCTTTAAGAACTCTTTTAATAACTTCAGTAAAAGATTCATTTTCTTTTTTACTTTCTTTCAATAAATTATATGCTTCTTCGGAGATAGTTATAGTCTTATGAGCCATTTGAACCACTACTTCAATTGTATGTATTTATGTGTATTGATATGTTATAACCTTTTTCTAGGTAGGAAAATTCAATCTTTGTTTGAAAAAGATTATTCCTTTATCAATTTTTTTTCGGAACTAATATCGTTGGTTATTGCACATCTGTTATATACTTCATATTTATGACCTAAATGCAGGTATTAATATCGGAGATAATTTAATGAAGTGTCTTGTTTTAGGAGCAGGTCTTGTTGGGAGTACTATCACCCTTGATTTAGCAATGGATCAAGATATGGATGTAACAGTTGCAGATGTCAACCAGTCTTCCTTAGATAAATTGAAACAACAGCATATTAACGTGATACACGCTGATTTATCTGACTCACAAACTTTGAAAAGCACGGTAATGGACTTTGATATTATTGTTGGGGCATTACCGGGTTTCATGGGTTTTGAAACGCTTAAATCTATTATAGAAACCGGTAAAAATGTTGTAGATATTGCATT
>JAUUVJ010000060.1 GCA_030589605.1 Candidatus Hodarchaeota archaeon
GATTAATTGGCTGGGGTGTAATTAAAGGGGGAAAAGAACAACGCAAACCGAAATAAACTCAACGCACTTTAATGATTCTAAGAAACTAATATTCTTAGATACTAATTTTTTAATGGCTATAGCTCAAATGCCAGGATTTAATATATCTCATGAATTAGATCGGGTAATACCAGGAAAGAGAGAATTAATTATTCTTGAAGCTATTTTTTTTGAATTACAGAAGTTAAATCGTGAAGGAAGTCCAAAAACACGAAGAGAATCTAGAGTAGCTATAGAATTTGTCCAAAAGAACTGTAAACAAGAACGATCAGTTTATCAACATAAAAATATCGATTTTATTCTGTTACACAATAGTGAAATACGAAACGGAGTAATAGCTACAAACGATCGTAAATTAAAACTTTTAGCGAAAAAAAAGGGAATTAGAACATTATATATTCGAAATAAAAAATTTTTAGAACTGAAGTAGTGATTTGATAGAATAACGAAATCTATCTGATTATTAAAGAAATCGAATTTCACTTTTGGTACAGAAGGTAATGTGTAATTTAACATAGTAATGGTTTTAAGAAAGTCATCAAATTAGCTGTAGATAATCAATGCAAGCAAAAATTGATTAAAGATGTCCTCATTTGTAATAATGATGAAGATTTGAACTATTGTATCATAGAAAGTAATAAAGTTTAAGTTAAAAGTGCCCTCATTTGTAATAATGATGAAGACTTGGGCCGCTGTGGCTTAGTTGGTAGAGCGACAGACTTGTAATCTGTTGGCCGAGGGTTCAAGATTCTAAATACCGCTGTATTTGAATGAAAATCCCTCCAGCGGCTTTACAATCATTTAAATGAGAATTAAGCTTTATCTTTAAAAAATAAAAGTTGTGTGACAATAAATGAAATCATCAGAATTAACAAATGCTTGGAAATACCTCAATAAAGGACATTGTGCATTCAAGAGTGTTTCAACATCCCCCCAAAAAGTACGTTGTAATCATCTTTTCACAGTTACTGGAGAGCATAAATATACTGATTGTCCTCTTATCCAACCTAAGTATTTTGGGTTTCAGCAACAGGAAAGTTTAGTTTACTTAATAGAAAAAAATCCATCAGCATCCCCTGCTTCAATGTGGGGCTTTACAGAATTGCCTGATAATCGTGATAAAGCACAGAAAAAAGTAGAAAACTTAATTAAGAATCTTCCTGAAGATCTCAGAGCAGCAATAATACAGAAATTCGAACAACAATTTTCTATGGCTGAACTGATCAAAGAGTCAGATAAATTGAAAGAAGATGAGGAAGATAGTGAATTCAGTATTGATTAATGATAATTCGCTAATGAAATAACAATAATGCGACAATGATGAAACCTGACAAGTATGAGCAAAGCAATGATATATTATAGTTACTCTGAATCGCTTGTTGTTTAATTGGAGATTGATAAAGAATCTGTTAAGAAGAGGAAATCCTCATCTTCTTAGAATGAAGAGCATTCATTATGTCCCATAATAATAATCTCGCTTCTTTATTAAATAAAAATATCATCCTTATTCGAATGGGAGGAGAAATGGGAATCAAAAGCCGTCAAACGCGAAGACGAATGCTAAAAAATCTCCAGAATAATATTAAAAAGCTTTTAGAGAAATATCAATCTATAGAAATCATGAATTTTCGGAATCGCATAATAGTTCATTCGAAATTCAAATATAATCATAATGAATTAGTACAACTAATTACTTCTTCAATTAGTGGGATTTCATCAGCCAGTTCAGCTCTAGTTGTGGAAGCTATTGAAGAAAGAATCATTTCTGAAGGTTTATTTGAAGCGAGAAAGTATATTAAACCAAATAGCAGTTTTGCTGTACGTGCTAAACGAGAGGGAAGTCATTCATTTTCATCTATAGAAATAGCTCGAAATCTCGGCGCTGCGATATTAAACTCTCAAATAGAAAATATTAAAGTCGACCTCGATGAACCTGATTATCAAATATATTTAGATATAAGAGGCCCATTAGCTTTTATATATAATAAGATCAGTCGAGGGATTGATGGCATTCCGTCTTTATCACAGGGAAAAGCATTTGCATTAATTAAGCCTAATTATAATTCATTGTTATCAGCGTGGTTGATGAAGAAAAGAGGAGTAAAAATTATACCAATTTTCTTCAAAACAGGAAAACAAAATGAAAAGGAATATTTAACCTTTTTAGAATTTCTTTTTGGCGAAGATTTTCAAATCATCAATTTACAGGATCGATTACGTCATTATAAAGAAAACTCTTCTTTATGTTTATTGTGTCAGTTGTATTGCGAAAAGTTCACTGAAGAGACTTCAAGAGATTTAGATTATTCTACAATCATTTCCTCAACAACTTTCAATTATAATAATGAAACAACATCTTTAGAAGCTCTAGAAGTTCTTAAGAAGGAAAATTCTTTGGCAGTATTAAGCCCAATTCAACTAGGCTTTTATGGTAATACGTTGAACAGAGAAAATATAGATGGTAACCCTTGTTGTCCTTTTAAGTCACAGGTAGCTATTCGAATAACTAAAGATTACAATAAAACTTGTGTAAAAGAATTCTTAGAATTCAATACTATTGATTAATCTTCTTCAAATGTTTTATGTACGATGGGTCCATTTGGTGTTTTTTCTGTATAGATTAAACCTTCGAAACAAGAGATTTTTGTATTAAGGTCTTTCCATGAATTCCTTGGAAGATGGGCTTTCATACATAAATTGTCAAGATATGTAAGTAGATCCCAATTCTGTTCAACAGGGACTTGAGGTAATAAAAGACCACGTTGAAATGATCCTCGCTCTGCGATGAGTCCGTGTTTTCCAATTTCAATAAGATTTTTGTACTCCTCTGGAGTTTTAACATTCAAAATTACGGGAACAGTAAGGATAGTTACTTCAATAATAATAGAATTCATTTCTTCTAGTTTAACAGTTGGAAATCTTGGATCATGAATTGCTGCATCAATCGCTGAATCAATTGTAGATTGGATAAGTGTACTATTAGGGCTTTCAATTCTACCTATGCATCCTCTTAATTCTGGAGAATTAGATAGTCCACTGATCCGACGAAGTGTGACAAAGGTACCAGATTGGTCAAAAAGATCTTTAGGAGCGTCTTTTGGAATTTTAATTTTTACAAGCCCTTTTAGATAAGTTTCAATAGTTTTACGAGCTAGTTTAACAAGATATTCTCCAGAATACGTCATATGCATCCTCTCTTCTGAATGATTTTTTATTTCATTTTCATACAAGATTTTGGAACACTAAACAGTTATTAAGACAATTTTCAAGAATTCTTTGAAGCTAAAAAGGGTTATTATCATGAAGTAAAAGGCGTGATAATGACTTTGATCAACTGGAGGAATCCCAAATATCACGCGAACGCCGAAATATCAGTCAACGAAAGATCCGTAGAATCAAAAAGCTATCTGATGACTCAACTTTTAAAATAGAGTCCCGACCCAAGCCAAAAAAAGCTCAAGGATTAACTCCAAATACAAAAATGTATTATACAAAAGTCGTCTTTGGTGTTCTTTCAGGTTCCCTAACGGTATTATTTTGTTTAGTGTTAAATATATCACTTAGTTACTGGCTAATTACCTTGATTAGCAGTTTACTAATTTGTGTTACTTTTATACGGATCGGGTTGAATATTCCTGTTACTGAAGTTGACCAAAAACGATTATTTCTTTCAGGTACGTTTACTTTCGTTATTTTGTATATTGTTTCCATTGCTTTAGGATGGATGTTTCTCTACCCAATTTTCTCTTCCTAATATAGGTTGAGGACACCTTCAAAGTTTAAAAATGTCCCTGTTCAAGAATTAAATTAACCAATCACTACCAGCAACGAAGATTCGACTAAGTTGAGCTCCTAGCAAGTCTAGTCCGTCCCCTGTTAAAGAACTTACAGGAAATAAAGGGATATCCCCCATAATACTAATCAGTTGTCCAATTTGAAGAGCATATTCACGAGACATTCCCCCAAGTTCTTCAATTGCTTCATATGGATCTTCTTTCCAAGCCAATATTCTTTCAATTTGGTGATCTTTTAAAAGATCCGATTTTGTCATAACATGGATAATAGGGAGATTAAGGCGTAATTGAACTGATGTTGCCAATAAACTTATGGAAAGAAATCCCGTAATATTAGATACAAGAGCTGAATCAAAGAGAAAAGCCAATGTAGAAGTATCTTGAGGGAAGCTTTCTGTTAATAAAATACTAAAGGCTCGATAGGCAAAGAGTTCGATTTGACCTGCAGTATCTATTAAAACTATGTCAGAACTTTCACCTAATTCTTCAATATCTTCACGGATATTCGTGATATATTCTGCTATTAAATCAGCGGCAGCAATCATAGCACCATTAGGTCCGAGTTTATACTCATCAACCAGAAGATCATAGTCAATATAATCACGAATATCAATATCAGCTTGATATGGAATATGTTTTACAGCAGGATCAAGATTTATAGTTGTAAAAGAGGCTCCTTTTGTAAGTAAAAATCGTTGAAGAGAATCAGTAAGCGTGGTTTTACCTGAACCAGCAGTTCCAACAATATAGCAAATATTAACCATGTTTTTTTCAACTACTATCTAACATCAAGGGGAATTCGAAAACTTTTGGGGTAGAAGCCAGTAATCCTCTTGAATAAAGAGTTAAGGAAATATCAGCAAAATAAACACCATTAACTGGGTTTAAGAATGCAATGATCCCCCCTTTAAATGTACGGGTACCAATGAAATTATATACAATGTCCCACTGATAAAAACCTTCAGTTCCATTAACTCTTGAAATAATTTCAATTCTATTAATATTGTTGAATATTCCACCAGAACGAATTTCAATTTGGATAGGAAAGAGATATGTCTCTGATGTATTATCCTCTTGGAACCAATAATAACTAGGAAGATTTTTATTTTGAGTAATATCAAGAGTTTGAAGTGAACTGTTAGTAGATAATAGAAGGTTTTGAGTCTTTAAGTCATCATTTAGAGGAAACAGTTTGATTGATGGAGATGAAGTTAATCCACAAAATAAATTACTAGTTAAGAAAAAAATAATGATTAACAATGCAAAGGAAGAGTAAAAATATTTTTTACTATGAATAATTTTAGTAGATATATCCCTAGCAAATCCAGAAAATTTTAAGTAATACAATTGAGGAGTCATATTTGTATTTTTCATTCCTAGTTCCTGTGTCTTTTCATCTTCATCTAATTTCTTCTGTTCATAAGATGATTCTCCCTTGTTTTGATTAACAAGATTAGTTTCTGATTTTTCTTCCTCTTCCTCCTCGTCTTCTTCCTCCTCGTCTCCAATGAATAGAACAAGAAACGCCAAAGCTATCAAAAGTATTCTGCCTAAAGGTGTCTGAATTACAAGTAAAAACCAACCAATATGAGGAACACGAAAGACAACAACTCCGTGAATGTTATCCCCAGTAGTTATGCCATCATTCCAATTATCAGGTTGATCATTGTTATCTCCTTTAGTTTTGAAATAATAAGTTCCATTCTCTTCCCAAATTGCTACAACACGATGAACTATATCATCAGTAATCTCTGTAGTGTTAAAAATAATAACATCACCCACTTGGATTGAACTAGTAGGGGTATTTCGGACAATAAGGATAACTCCCTGAAAGGGGATAATGTCACCATCGTCATATTCTTCAAAAAAACCATTGTAAATTGGAATCATACTACCTGTAGTCACAGCAACATGAGGATGTTTAGGATTACCTAAATAGGCTGTAAATCCTATGGAAACACCAAGAGCTATAACAATGGCAGTACCTATAAGAAGTCCTATCTCAATACCGACTTTGACTCTACGATTAAGTGGCATCCTTTGTCATAACAAAGATTCTAGAGAGAAGCTTTTTAGTTTAGTGATAACTAAAATATTGAAAAAAAAGTTCTAATCAAGATAGAAATTGAAATTGACTTGGAGAAAATCAGTTTTGGTGTTCAAAGTTTGTGAATAATTAGAATATTTAGTTAAAAGGTAATTCCTAAATAGATTCGAAATGGAAAGAACTAAAATGCTTACAAAATGAGATTTTCACCTTTTATTGTTATGAATTTGTGTTAAGGTATCTGAAACATTAAAACATGTCATTTTTAACTCAAACATGGGATTGAGTAAATAACCGCATGTTAACTAATATAGACTAATCCTTACATATTTAGGAATGGAATCAAAGCTCAATGAAAATACCGGCAAAAATGAGAAGTTTCTGTCCACGTTGCAATAAACATACAGAACAAGCTGTTAAAATCGAGAAAGCCAAGCAAAGAGGCGGAGGAATGAATCGAGGTAGTCGTAGAATGAAAAGATGGACAAGTAGAATAGGCAATCATGGCCGTTACTCTCGTCGTCCAATTGCTTCAAGAAATATGACCTCAAAAACAACCAAAAAAGTTGACATACGAACAACTTGTTCAGAATGCGGAAAAAAGTGGATTAAATCACGACCTAGGGCAAGACGATCTGAGATCAAACGTATGTGACTTCTTTTCAAGCCCTAAAAGAAGTATTACAAAATAATTCATGATAAGTGAAGATAATGTCAGAAGAAGAATCTCCAGATAATGTCTCTTCAAAAACAGATGAACAGGAAAAATCAGGTGTTAATGAGGATTCTAAAGAGATATTGATGACTGATCCCTCTGAAATAATGGAAAGGCTCGGAAGGACAAAAAAACGAATTTTAATAGAATTATACAGAGATTCAGTAGGATACAAAAGACTGAGTAAGATCATAGGTGTAGGATTAGATACTGTTAGAAGTCATATCCGAACAGGGAAGTACAGTCGATCATTACTGCAATTAGGTTTAGTTGAACGAGGAGAAAAAGGGTGGCAATTGACCCCTTTAGGTTTACAAGTAACAGAACTATTACAACAAGATAACGAATTTAAAGCATTCTTTTTTGACTGAACAATCAGAAAAATATCAATAATTTCTTCAAAAAAATTAAACACATTGCGTAATTTCAGTTTGTTCTAGTCTGAAGAGGGGAAAAGTTTAAAGTTTTTTCAAGAGCGTGTCTTAAAATGACGGAGTATTGAGCTGTTAAGAATCAAAAACTCTTGTGCTTAGTAGAACCGTTAATAACAAAAAAAAATCAGGTAGTAGATAAACGAGCGGCCTAGGGTAGCTAGGTTATCCCGCGGGGCTCATAACCCCGAGATCGGATGGTTCAAAATTTCGAGGAGATGTGAACTCCTGAAAGGAGATTCCTCCGGCCGCTATCTGATTTTTTCTCTTGTTAGATCTTTTTTTCCTTTTTCTATTCAGTTTAATTTGATAATTTGTTGTTTTTTGCGATGTAATTTGAGATGCAGTAAGGGAAAAAGAAATGATTAAATAATTCTTAAATTGTTAATAATATTCGAAGGTGTTTCAATAAAAATAATAATCAACACTTAGGGATAATGAATGGATCTTTTATTAAGTCTTGTTTCTGCTCTTCTAATGGGTTTGATTGGTTGTTTCATACTCATCATAACCCTTTATGTGCTAAAAAACCGTAAGAGAACTCCATCAAACATTTTTTTTATTTTAACAACAGTATCTGCGACAATCTGGTCACTAGGATACGCAGCCCAAATTTTCACCACAACATTTCAAATGGGATTAGAGTTTACTCTCATAGCATACAAGTTACTAACCCTTGGGAACTTCTTTATTGCACCAAGTTGGCTTCTATTTGAAATATACTGGAGTCAAGGGAAACAAAGTCAAGAATACGAGACTGTCAACCCTTTTAAACAACGATTACCAATTATCCTTTTCTCGATAACAGCTATTTTATGTGTTCCTTTATTAACATTGGAGTTACATGATTTATTCCTAATAGATCCATTTTTAATCGAAAACACCCCCATTATTGCACTTGGGTTTACACCTGGTCCACTTTATTGGATAGGTCTGATATATATTTATTCTATGCTATCGTTATCGATGACGTACTTTTTTTATCTTGAGAGAAAATTTAGCCAAGAAAAGAATGTTCTGTTTCAGAAACAGGTTCAGATTATGCTGATAGGGAGCCTTTTTCCCATCTTTTTCAAATTTATAGACCTAGTAAGAATATTCGAATTCAGTGATTTCTTCGATTTCTCACCTATCGGATTATTTATTGCTTTTATTTTCTTCACTTATTCTCTAGCAAAATACGATTTTCTGGATATTATTCCTTTTGCTCGAGAATATATCTTGACGAATTTCATTGAAGGCTTTATTGTCATCGATTCTAACTTTGAAGTAGTAGATATTAATGAACACGCCAGAGATATCTTCTTCGATAAGGAGGAAGGACCTTTAATTGGTAGGAATCTTTTTCAGGCATTAGAAATTACTGATCATATAACATCTGGTAATCTTATAAAGCAAAAGATAATAGATACTATTGACGCTATGAAACGGCAGGATCTTTCTGTAAACGAATTTACGATTGAAATAAATATTCCTACGAAAATGAGAAGAAGCTGGCTCTTAGTAGGAATCCGTAAAATGATAAACCAACCAGGAAACCAACTATTAGGATTCATCATTTTTCTGTCAGATATCACAGATAAAGAATATACGAAAATGGTATCAGCGCAGAGTGAATCGATGAAAGATATTTTCATCGCGATGTTGAGTCATGATTTACTTTCTGGGATTGGGGTAATTAGAGGATTTACAGAGATTGCTGAAATTGCTGAAGACCCTAGTGAAAAGAGTGGAGCACTAACAAAAGTCATAGAACGAACTCAAAAAATCGAGGAATCAATAAATTCAGTTCTAAATTTCATTGAAGTCAGTAATACAGCATTAACCTCTGAGTTAACCCCATATAGACTCGTAGAAACCATAGATTCGGAATTAAAAGCTTTGAATGACAAAATTGAATCTAAAAAGATCATAATTAATTTTGATTACACTAGTAAACAGCAAAACGAGATAAATATAGCTGCAAATATTGCTATCAAGAGTGTATTTCATAATATTTTGACTAACGCTATCAAGTTTAGTTCTGAAGGGAAATCAATAAGAATTCAACTTGAGAAGATTGTAGATGAATCTAAAGAAGATTTCATTATAGTTAAAGTATGTGATCAAGGACCAGGGGTTCCAAATGACCTGAAAACTGAAGTTTTCAAACCATTCAAGAAATTTGGCAAAGAAGCTGGAACAGGGCTTGGTCTGGCGGTATCAAAAGAAGCAATTGAAATATTTGGAGGGAAAATTTGGATAACAGATAACCATCCGCATGGAACGATAATGAATCTGAAATTTCCTATTTATCAATAACAAGAATGATCTTACAAACTGTGATTTCCTATAGCAAAAAACTTTCTATTACTTGAATAGTATTGAACTCAATTATAGAAAATAGTTTATAAAGCAAATACTAAAGTAGTAGAGTGAATAAAACATATCTTTTTCTTGTTATCTTCTCTCTGCTTTTTTAACGAAATGAAAGGATTTTTTTCATGGCATCAATAGAGAATTACATTTTGAACATAGTGATGTTATTTTGAGCAAGAAATTAAACACCATGAATGAAGGAGAATATTTAAATCAGGTAAAACTAGACAAATCTACCTTTACAATATCTCAAATGTTCAATAAAGTGTCTACTCATTATGATTTTATGAACGATTTAATTACTGGATTCAGTCATAGAAAGACTCGAAAAAAGGCTTTGCATCTAGTTTCATTTCACTCTTACAAACGGGTACTAGACTTAGCTACAGGAACAGGTGATTTTGCTTTTTTAGTCCAAGAACTTATGAAAGAGACAGAGGTTGTTATTGGAGTTGATATTTCTAGGAGAATGCTTTCTATCGCAAAAAATAAGGCTAGAAATCGAAAATTTAAAAACCTAATAACATATAATTTATCAGATATTAATCATCTTCCTTTTCGAAGTAATATATTTGATTTATGTGCGATTGGATATGGGATCCGTAATGTTAGCAATCCTTCGAGTGTATTGAAAGAAATTAGGCGAGTAACACAAAAATCAGGCTATTTAGTGATTGTAGAAGCTACATCATCTAGTTATTCACTTATAAGATTTTTTTCTTATTTCTATTTTCGAAAATTAGTTCCTACTCTAGCCAAGCTTCTGTGTTTAAAAACAGAAGCCTACTCATACCTTGCTGAAAGTATTGTAGTGTTTCCATCAGCACAAAAGTTTACGAAGATGATTACAAATGCTGGATGGAGAAAAGTTAAATATTTTCAGATGTATCTCGGTACCGTGACTATTTTTATTGCTAAAAAATAAACTATTAGATTTGATGTCTTAGTTCAAAGTATTCCAGTGAAAGAAATATGCTATATAACTCCTACTTGTATTATAAATGATATAAAGTTAATAGATTCTCTGGATAAAACTGTAGAGTACATATTCTAGGAGTGAAATGTGGTTCCGTGATAACAAGGTTTTTTAAGCTGAAGCAACATTCATTACACAAGAATAAACTAGGTATGGTGAAACCAATCTCAGAAGCAAAAAAGGATTATCGGGTAAAGAAAAAGGGAAAAAAGTCTTTTTGGTTTGAGTACGCCGAAAAAAAGGGAGTAAATCCTCATAGCTCTGCTTGGGAAGAATTTTCTCGTAAAGAAAAAGAAAAGATGAAAAAAAAAGAATTTAAGTCTATACGCTTTTGTACTCAATGTGGCGGAGAATTGAAACACGATTCAACATTTTGTCAACGATGTGGCCATCGTGTAAAAAGAGGATAAAGGAAAAAAATCCAGTTAGACTTAGCCTCGTCGGAATTCAGGCTGTCCTGTTGGCATTTCTCTAATAATTCGTTTTTTATAGTTCTTCTTGTTTCTTAAGCTCGGTGTAAGGCCTTTTCGTTTTCTTCCTTCAACTTTTGGTGTTTGATTTCGGACTTTTCCAGCTTTTGTAAGAGAACCGTGACTACCAGCCATTTTTATTTTCTCCAATGAATAATTCTGACATGTACTTCTGCTTTGGTATTTGTTCAAAAGGTTTTTTTTCTATTTCACTTCTCAAACCCAAGTTCATGTATTGATAATTCCTTAGATGAAATACACTTCAATATTGGAAATCAAAAGTATAATAATATGGTAAGATAAGTTCTACTAGATTTCGAAAAGTTTTATTTTTATGAGAATATTGAATATATTAAATACATCCTAAAGAAAATTTTTCTACAGAAAAATACCCAAAAAGAGTTGAATTTAAATAATGGATATCGATTATAAGGCGTTCAAACTGAAAATTTCTCCCATACAGATAGCGAAATTAATAGACCACACTAAATTAAATGCATGGGAAGAACCTTCAAGTATTACGAATCTATGTAATGAAGCAATTGAATATAATTTTTTTTCAGTTTGTGTGAATTCTTCTTACGTTCCACTTGTGGTTGATTTACTCAAAAATTCGGAGGTAAAAGTCTGTTCAGTTGTTGGTTTTCCTTTAGGTATGATGGAATCAAAATCAAAGGCTTATGAAGCGAAACAAGCTGTCCTGAATGGTGCTCACGAAGTTGATATGGTGATAAACATTGGAAGATTAAAAAATGAAGAGAATAAACTCGTTCAAGAAGATATTGAAGCTGTAGTAAGTGCTTCAGAAGAAGCATTAGTCAAAGTAATTATTGAAACCTGTTACTTGACTGATCAAGAAAAAATTAGAGCATGTGAGCTGTGTATAGAGGCTGGAGCAGATTTTGTTAAAACCTCAACTGGATTCGGAGCGTATGGTGCTTACCCATACGACATTAAATTAATGAGGAAAGTCGTAGGACGAGATGTAGGAGTTAAAGCAGCTGGAAATATAAGAAACTTTATGGATGCTGCTCGAGCTATAATTGCTGGAGGATCTATCCTTGATCCTGCTAAGTTCAGAATTGGCGCAAGCGCTGGAATTAATATTATTAATAACTTGAAATGGATGTCATTAAGTAATGACTGGATTATCGATGAGATACCTTGTCATTTATGTCCTGTTCGAGAAGCAACTTTCGGAAAAATGGCCGAAAACCATTATTCCTATCATAAAAATAAATGTCAGGAATGTGACTATATCAAATTCAATCAATTTTATGATTAATAGAAAATAATTAGATATTTTAGAGGTATAAAGATGAAGGATGAGTATTTACTTCGCTGTAATCTAAATAATGGAGAAATATCCCGTGAGTTAATCCCCAAAGAGATTACCTCAAATTTTATCGGTGGCCGTGGGTTAGGGGTAAAATATATTTGGAATGAAGTTCCTCCCCAAACTGAACCATTAGCTCAAGAGAATAAGTTAGTTTTTGCAGTAGGTCCACTAACAGGTAGTCATGCTCCCACATCTGGTAGGTATAGTTGTGTGAGTAAATCCCCTTTAACAAACACCATTTTTGATGCTAATTCTGGGGGGAGATTTGGGCCAGAATTAAGAAATTTGGGAGTATTAGCACTGATTATTGAGGGAAAAGCTGAACAATGGAGTTATTTATACCTAGATGCAGAGGATCAGGTTTTTGAAGTTAGGGAAGCTTCTCGATTAAAGGGAAAAGATACTTGGACAACAATTGATTATCTTAAAGAAAATACAAAGAAGGGGGTGAAAGTTGCTTGTATTGGTCCAGCGGGGGAAAATCTCGGATTAATGGCTTGTATCATTAATGATAAGGGACATGCCTTAGGACGTGGTGGTCTTGGAGCAGTTATGGGTTCTAAAAGATTAAAAGCCCTAATGATTAATGGAAAGGATATTCCAAAGGACAATAGATTGAAAGAATTATCAGATCAGCTACATCTGTCAATAAGAAAAAATCCAGTAACAAAATCAGCTTTACCAGTGTTTGGAACA
>JAUUVJ010000408.1 GCA_030589605.1 Candidatus Hodarchaeota archaeon
AGTAAGGTTTGAGTAAAGTTATTTGGAATAACGAAACAAAGAGATAGAAAGCGATTTTGAACAGCTGTAGCAGCTTCCTCAATATTATCTATATTTAGTATGCTCATACGACGTGAATCATTACTAGGAAGTAGATTTTTTGAACCATTTATATTATCGATGAAAATTTTGCCAAACCCTTCCTCTAATGGATTCCCTATAAGATTAGTATTGTTTATATAATATATATGGGAGTTGAAAAGTGGAATAACTTCTGCTAAAGAAGTGAAATTATCTTGATTGATAACACCAACTTTAAAATGATCTCCATGTTCATGACCAATATCATAACCACTTCCTTCTCCATACAACCAAGCAAAGGATAAGAGAAGTACTACTGGAATGATGAAAATCTGAATATACGCTTCCCAGTTGCGAAAAGTTTGTTTAAGACATCTGATAGTATAGATATGTGCTTTGCGTACCATATTAATCACTTATTTTACTTAAATCTCATTTTGATATAAATTAAAATGAAAATTGTGAGATATACTCCAGATAAAATTAACATAGCTATTAAATCATATATTATCATTTCTAATGTAAAATCATACAATAGTACTTGCCTAATTGCATTTACACCATGAGTTAAAGGGATTAAATCCCAGAGTAAGAAATCTCTAGCCATACCACTAGCGATAGGAAATGAGTTTCTAAAAAGAACTATTTTTGGAGTGTCAACAAAAGCTCCAGTCATAAATCCTAAAATAGGTGCTCCAAAACCAGTTACAGTTCCTGCTACATTTTCGTCAGAGAAAAAAGCAGCTGTTATATAGGTTAAAGAAGCTGAAAATGGAAACATCAGACAAGCAATTAAAAATCCTAAAACGATATTTCCATGAGGCTGAAAACCAAGTAAAAATGAAGCAAGAAATAATAAAAAAGTCTGTATTAGTAATATCGGGATTTGAATCAAAAGAGAACCGAAAACGTATGATCTTGGAGAAAGAGGTGAAATTCTTATTCTATCAAATGTTCGGCTATCTGCTTTGAATTCATTGCATAAAAACATAGAGAATAATGAAGGTTCTATTATTATAGCAAACATTATCAAACCCGGAACCATCATTTCAAAAAACGAATATTTTGGAATATTTATCTGAAAATCTTCGTTTAAACTTAATATTAATTTTCCTCCCGTGGTTCCAAATATATTTGACATATCATGATATTGATTTAAGAAGATTGATAGAATAGAGTTAGAAATTTTATAATTCAAATAATTATTATCTCCTGTAATTTGAATTGTTCCATTTACAGAGGTGGGAAAATCTGGAAAATCTGAAAAATTAGCTTGAATCAAATCGTGTAAGAAGAACCCATATTCTGTAAACCAATAACTATTAGCTATAGAAAGAGATGCATTAGTGTAATTCTGAGGAAATACTAAAGCAATATCCAAATCTCTCTTTTCTAAGGCTAATTCTAATTCATTACTTGTATTGAAGTTATGAATATTGAATATTTTCTCTGATTCTGAATCATTGGTGTATTGAAGGTCTTTTAAGATATAAATTACTTCAATTCCGATCCCTTTTTCTATTATTTCAGGGGAATGAGGAAACCATTCCATTTCATGTTGAATAGTTTCATTGTTTAGAAATGTCTTCATTTCATCCCCAAATCCTGTGTCTTGGTTTAATATTCCCAAATCAAAAGTTTGATTATTACCTATATTTGATGTAGAAAAAGCAAACCAATAAACTCCAATAAAAAATAGTGGAAAAATAATAAGGTAAGGAATAGTCCAAGTACTCCTGATGGTTTGAGTTCCCATTCGTTTAGCAATACCTAAGATTTGTGTTCGTGACATTTTAATCCCTTCAATCTCTTAATGCTCGTCCAGTTAGGTTAATAAAGACATCCTCTAATGTAGTGCTTCGAATTTTCATGTTTTCAATAACCGCATTTTCACTTTCCATGTAATTTAATATTTTACTTAATCGAGGTACTACATCTAGCGCCCTGATTACAATTCGTCCAGAAGATACAAAAGAATCGACAATTCCATTATAACCCTTTAATAAGTTGGATATTTTTTCTAAATGGTGTTGATCATCTCTAAATAATGTGAATTCTACAAGGTCACCTTCTCCAATTGACGCCTTAAGTTTCTGGGGAGTATCCAGAACTAAGATTTTTCCATTATCAATTATAGCAACACGATCACTAAGTCTATCTGCCTCTTCCATGAAATGGGTGGTTAATATTACCGTTTTCCCTTGATTTGGCAAATCACGAATAAAATCCCAAACAACAGCACGTGATTGAGGATCAAGTCCAGGAGTTGGTTCATCGCAGAGAATTATTGAGGGGTCATGAATAAGACCGAGAATTAAGTTTAAACGTCTTTGTAACCCCCCTGATAACGTTCTAGCTAGTTGCTTTCGTTTTTCATCTAGTCCAACTTTTGATATCAGAGAATCTATTCTATCTTTTGCTAAGTCTTTAGGCAGATCATATATCTTTGCTAAAAACCATAAATTTTCTTCAACAGTCAAATCAGTATAGAATGTGAGAGATTGGGGGATTATACCTAATTCTCTTTTAAGTTTCTTCCCATTTTTGTAAGGGTTATTCCCCATAATCGATACTTCGCCTACATCAGGTTTTAAAAGACCAATAATCATACGGAGACTTGTTGTCTTACCTGCTCCATTAGGTCCAAGAAAACCAAAAATCTCTTTTTCATGAATTTCAAGAGAAATTCCATCAACAGCTTTAACGAGTTTATCTCCTCTCCCAAAGTATTTTTTTAGGTTACTTACTTCAATAATATTTTTCACTATTTTCATTCTCCTGCATTAGTATCCCAATCTGACAATTTTTCTTCAAAGTAACTTAAAGCGTATTCAAGTAATTGTACATAAGCATTATATCCTAGAATTTGTTCCTCAGTTATTTTCTTCAATGTAGGATCTGTATCTTGAATTTCTTTCGAGAGAACTTTTAAATCACTAATACAGATGTTTGTTTTGTCTATAAAGCCTTCAAATATTTTTGTAATCATTTCTGTGCCTGTTGTGGGTATGTACCTATACCCCGTCTTGTGACTGCCTTTTTTCAAAACAGTACCATATTTTTCATTTATTTTAATTGCTCTATTTATTGAAGGTACAGAAGTTGGATATTTAGCAACAGGAAAAAGTTCTTGTAATCTTCTTGAGATAGATCTTTGGGTCCATTGATTTTCATTTCTATCTTGCGGCTCTAATAGCAATAAAGTATCAATCCATCCACAGATTCCAGGAATACCATATTCTTCATAGTATTTAGCAAAGATATCAAACATTTTTTTTCGTAACGAGCTTATCAATATCAATGATCCATTTATTCTATTAGAATGAATAATAATTTTCAATTAAAACAAATAGATTAATCATTTATAAGGATTTCAGTATTTCGAAATATTGAAATTCTGAAACTAATGTTAAAATAAGTACCATTTAATATTAGAATGAAAAACAAAAAACAGTTGTTAAAGGGGTTTCATATTCCATATTTTACATGCTTCAAATATAAAAATAATAACAGCACTTATTGAGAAAAAAAGAAATAGCAAATCAATAGTAGTTATTTCGTTTCCTCTAAATAGTATAAAGAGTATAGACAAAAAAGAACCAACAGAAAAGAAAGATAGATAGAACAACATTCTAGGAATCATTCTGCGCCCTATTTTAATATAAAGACTCATTATTCTATTTTTTACTTCTGATTTGACAAAATATTTTCCTGTTGTCTCAGATTGACTAACAAGATTGATTTGAACAAGTTTATTCATATGATATGATACTGTGGAAGAAGAGGGGATTTTCAGGTCCTTTTGAATTTCACGAATTCCAGCACTTCCTTCCCG
>JAUUVJ010000087.1 GCA_030589605.1 Candidatus Hodarchaeota archaeon
ATAATCAATCATGTCTTTGATGGGAGATTTGTGTCGTTAAATCTACGTTTCAATAACTTTTTTATATAATAGATGTGCAGTTTCGTTCCGTTCCAGTTTGATACTGTTCCTATTTGCGCAAGATAAAAAAATAAGAAAGAATCTATCCAAAAATATTGTAGAAAGTACTGATGGTCGGAGTCATGAAAATCAATGAAAATGTCTTAGACGCTATTGGAAACACTTCGATAGTAAAATTAAACAAGGTAGTCCCCCCAGATCACGCGAAAACGATGGTAAAATTAGAATGGGAGAATCCTACGGGAAGTATGAAAGATCGTATGGCACAAGCGATGATTGCAGAAGCAGAAAAAGATGGACGGTTAAAAAAGGGTAGTACTGTGATTGAGTATACTGGAGGAAGTACTGGCACATCACTAGCATTAATTTGTGCTGTAAAAGGTTACAATCTGAGGATTGTATCCTCTGATGCCTTTAGTCAGGATAAAATAGATCATATGAAGGCTTTAGGTGCAGATATGACCATAGTTCCTAGTAGGGGGGAAGGTATTACTAAGTCTCTTATTGAAGAGATGATTGAAACAGCGAGAGAATTTAATAAGGAGTCTGGTACTTATTGGACGGACCAACTCAACAATGTTGACCATATTGCAGGTTATTACCAACTAGGAGAAGAGATTTGGAAGCAAACAGCAGGGAAAGTTGATGCTTTTGTCCATGTTGTTGGAACCGCAGCTTCTATTAGAGGAATAACTACTATTTTGAAAAAATACAATTCAACCATAAAGATATTTGCTGTAGAACCTGCGGAATCTCCTGTTCTATCTGCGGGAAAAAGTGGTTCTCATGGAATCGGTGGAATTGGAATAGGATTTACTCCACCATTATGGGATCAAAAAATTGCTGATGAAATAATAACAATTTCAACGAAAGAAGCTAAAGAAATGACTAGACGATTAGCAAGAGAAGAAGGTCTATTCACTGGCATTTCTTCTGGAGCAAATGTTGCTGCAGCCATAAAAATTGGGAAAAGGTTGGGATCCAACGCGACTATTGTCACTTTGATGGTAGATTCTGGTCTCAAGTACTTAAGGGGAGATTTATATAAATAAAAACTGAATCTTGGTGTAAAAATTATTTTAATCAGTTGTAATTAGCAGTTAAAATTCCTAAGATTACCTCTTTCTTCACCTATTATTGACCCATATGGGTGTTTTGGAAGGCCTTGACTAATCAGACTTACAAGGTATGCTTTTGTTGATAGTTTCACTATGAATATTCATATTACAAGATTTCCTCTAGTAATTCTACTGCCATTTTCACAAAATGATCACACTTGACAAATATTCCTTTTTCTTTCGCCTCTTCTAATTTTTCAGGAGTAGAAATATCATATTTAATCAAGTTTATGCATTTATCAGAACCATTTTTTGAAATGAATTTATATATAAATTTTTGTGACATATTATTGGTTCTATCTCTTGCTTGAAGATCATCAATATCTGTCCTGCCATACTTCAATCCGATAACTGCAAGTGCCCCTAATATAGCTCCACAGGTGTTACCATTATGGGCAATTCCTCCTCCAAAAGCCT
Organism: Candidatus Hodarchaeota archaeon; assembly: GCA_030589605.1. GTDB lineage: Archaea > Asgardarchaeota > Heimdallarchaeia > Hodarchaeales > Hodarchaeaceae > Hodarchaeum. Next base: position 1,596 of record JAUUVJ010000087.1, read on the forward strand.
CCACTATTCTAAAACAATCTTTTTTCGCAAGCCCATACGAAGGACCATATGTTGCTAAAATCGATTGTGCACAGTTCAATCTAGTGTGAAAATGTTCAAGAGTCTTATCGAGATTACTCACTTCTTTTACTTCCTTTTTTTCATCATTCTTCACTAGAGTATTTTTATTTTACTAATATGGAAAAAAAAAATAATGTAAAGAATTAATTTTTTTGGATTGTTCTTACTGTTATTGGCTAATCAGATACTACAAATTGAAAGATGGTAGAAAAAGGATAAGAGAAATAAGAAAAATGGGATCCAAGAATATAGTTTAACATGATTTATTATTCAGATTGAAATAATGGTTCTTATGAAAAAAGACTTGTAGAAAAGTTTTTATAACATATAATCGAATATGATTGTCAGAAACAGAATCCCAGATAAAGCAATAATTGTATATAAATAACCTATTTGAACTAAAGCAGATCAATCGAATAAATAAGGAGTACCATCAATTTGCGAATAGTTACAATAAAACTTTCCGAAGAAGAGATGAAGAAGATAGATAAACTTGTAAATATTCGTACTCACTATCCTTCGTGGCTTACAGCTGCAGCTATAAGAAGTTTTGTCAAGGATATGACAGAAGATTGTCCTAAATCATCATTAGAAAGAAAACCAAATTCAAAACAATGATTTAAAGTCACCTCTCCTTCCACATTTGAATGGATTTGGTGCAAACTCTTATATAATCAACAAGAGTTAGATGACTAGTTTCAAATTATTCTATGGAACAAAAACGAATTAAGTAGGTGATTATTGTGATATTTTTACTAACTGTATGGATTCCTCCTAACAAGGCTCTTGAAACAGCTAAAATTTATTTAGAACAACCACGTGAGATCCCTCATATCAAAAAATGGAATGTATTTAACACGACTGGTGGTGAAAATGGTAACAAACAATACCATTTAATTATGACAGAGAGAGGGAAAGGTGACGAAGGTTTACAATCTGTTTTCAAATATATTATTCCAATAACCAATGTAGAAGGAGTACGAACTCAAATTGAAATATTAATGGGAGTAACGGATTCGTACAATATGTTTGGGATGGATTTTGGTTAGTTTCCTTGTAGAATCGTTTTATCAAGCTATTCATTTAAATCCAAAGAGAAGAATCCAAAATTCTTTTTTCTCCCTTTTTTTTGTATAAGGAGAGGATTTTTCAAATATTTCCAACCCTTTACAGCTGGGACGAATCTAAAGGCACTGGTATCGGTTTGGCTATTATTAATAAGGTTGTAGAAATGAATGGAGGGGTTGTTTGGCTCGAATCCACTCTGAAAGAGGGAAGTGCATTCTTTTTTACCTTGCCCAAGGGTTAAGCGAATCTCTAAAGGAAGTAATAACAAAACTAAGTTAACAATTTTTTCATTTTGCACCATCAAACTTATATTGAATTGATGTTCAAAGACTTGTTACCAACAACAATTAGTTATAACTTTCTCAATCTAAGTACATCACTCGGATAATAAATTAAATGAAGGGAAATTAACATGAAAGAATCTGATTTTCAAACTGTAAGCATTAAAGCAGCAAGGAAACTAACAACAACGACAAAAACTGGCCCCATGTATATCACACAAAGTCCAAAATTGTTATTGAAATTACTCCCCTGGGAAGACGTTCCTGGCGGAACATTTAGAGTAAACCGCACGAAGATAATCATCAGGGGTCGAGGGCGGATAACAATTGAATTTGAGGATGGAGTGCCTGTTTTATCCCCAAACGGACTTAGGGAAATCCCTCTTTTTACTGATTTAAAACCGAAATTGCTTGCTGAAATGGTCAGCAAGTTCAAAATCGAGCATTATGAAAGAGGTACAAAAGTTATCACAGAAGGTGAAGACGGAGATAAGCTATTCATCCTTGCCACGGGAAATGCTGAATTAGTGAAAAAAGGGACGTACGGAGAAGAGTTGAGACTCCGAATAATTGGCTCTGGCGATTTTGTGGGGGAAACCGAGGTAGCTGGTGATGTCCAAGCAGAAGCTACAGAAAGGACACTTACCGATTGTTTATTTCTCACCCTCTCCAAGGCGGACCTTTTTTCCATTTTGAACGCTGATGTAGTGTTAAAAACTGATTTTAACCTGAAAATAGACAGAGCTATTGAACTTCAGCACATGGCTGATGAATTTGGAGAACGTAAACTGGATATTGCAGCAGGGCACATTGGGGTTCCAAAACTACCTCTGACTTATGTCGATTATATCGAAGAACCCGTTGAAATCCCGATCAATTTAATTCAAGCTGTGCTACGGGTACATACTCGCGTATCAGATCTTTATAATGACCCCATGAACCAGTTACAGATGCAAATGAAAATCATGATGGCGAACATGTATGAAAAACAGGAATGGATGCTCATTAACGACTTGAACTTCGGTTTACTGGCTAAATGCGACCCTTCGATGAGGATCCAACCCCGTTACGGACCTCCAACCCCTGATGACCTTGATGCACTCTTATCACTGGTTTGGAAACAACCTTCATTTTTCCTAGCTCACCCGAGAACAATTGCTGCTTTCGAACGCGAATGCACGTGGCGTGGTGTCCCTCCCCCCTATGAAGAAATAGCAGGCCAAAAAGTAATAAACTGGCGGGGTGTACCTCTTATCCCTAGTGATAAAATGGAAATCGATGGACATACATTAAGTCGCTTTGGACCTGGGAAATCTAACGTGCTTTTAATACGCACTGGAGGTCAAGATGTTCAAGGTGTCATCGGGCTCTATAGAACAGGCATTCCCGGTGAGATAGCACCTAGTTTTTCCATCCGTCAGATGAGTATAGATAACCAGGCTATAGCTTCTTATCTCATGACTTTATATTTCAGTCTTGCAATCCTGACCGAGGATGCTGTTGCTATTCTTGAAAACGTAGAGGTTGGTTATCATCATGACTATGCTTCGAGAAAACCAAAAAAGAAATGAGCCAAAATCGGGAAAATCGTTTGTTCCTGACAGCATCGAAGAAATAACAAGAATGGCTGTTCAATCCTTGGTTTCCCAAGAAGGTCTACCTATCAACTCATTTCCATCGATCGAAGAAATTGATACAGTAAAAGTAGCTGAAGCTATTCAAAAGTCATTGGAAAGAGCTGGAACACCATTCCCTGACATTCCTAAGGATTCTGCAAGTGAAGAAATGTTGCTAGAATCGGAACTAATTGCTAGAGAAAATAGCGAACATACCTTCAATAACCCTTATTTATCTAATGAGAAGAGCTTGACTGATTCACCGGGTGATTTGAGCAAAATTCGAACACAAGCTCAAAGTTATGATCACGGTGACATGTTAGAAAAAGGCATTTCCATGCAAGGGTGGACTGGTAGCCAGAATCAAGGTATAGAAACTTTCCCCTTCACCCCTGATTTAGCCAAGGTGGCAGAAATGCTTATGAATTCGCTTTCTGGCAGCAAAGACCTCCAACAAGTCAATTTTCAACCTACAGCATCAGACAGCGAGACACTTTTGTCAGTGGCAGATTCAAAACGCACAGGAGAAAGTGAGCTTACTAAGCCCCAACCGAATTCAGTAGGTAATGATCTATTCTCGCCAGATGCTAAACAGGAAGATGTTGATAGGTTCTTCAAAAATATGAGCAGTGGCCTGTCATTCGATGTACCAGTCCAGTATGGACAATCCTACTCTAGAAGTAGGGTAAAATCGCACGAAAAATTCGATATGGGTCTGGGAAAAAGAACTTTCCATGATGCTCACGTTTACAGGAAAGATTTTCCTGTTTTACAGCGAAAAGTGCACGGGAAACCATTGATATGGCTCGATAATGCAGCCACGACTCAAAAACCAAAGCAAGTTATCGATGCTGTTGCTCAATATTACAGTGAATACAACTCTAACATCCATAGAGGGGTACACACCCTAGCTACAGAAGCTACTGATGCATATGAAGAAGCTCGCATGAAAATACAGCGGTTCATGGGTGCTGGCTATCCTGAAGAAGTGATCTTTGTCAGAGGAACAACGGAAGGGATAAACCTCGTAGCGCAAACACATGGGCGTAGGAATATTGAAAAAGGCGATGAAATCATTTTAACAGTTCTAGAGCACCACTCGAATATCGTCCCATGGCAAATGCTGGCCAAGGAAAGGGGAGCGATTCTGAAAATTGTCCCAGTCAATGCCAGGGGTGAAATAATGCTAGAGGATTATGAAGCCCTTTTTTCACGCCGCACGCGTTTCGTGGCAATGACTCATGGCTCAAATGCTATAGGAACCATTCCTCCTGTTAAAAAGATGATTAAAATTGCCCACGGACATGACGTACCTGTCATGGTCGATGGCGCACAATCAATACCGCACATGCCAGTCAATGTTAAAAGCCTGGATGCCGATTTTTACGCTTTCTCTGGTCATAAACTCTTCGGACCAATGGGAATAGGCATCATCTATGGTAAAAAGCATCTACTAGAGGACATGCCACCATGGCAAGGCGGGGGGTCCATGATTGAGAATGTTGAATTCGAGCACACGGAGTATAACAAGCTGCCCGAAAAATTTGAAGCCGGGACACCGAATGTTGCAGGGGCGGTTGGGCTTGGTCAGGCAATTGATTATCTTAATAAAGTTAGTATGGCAAATGTTTCGCGTTATGAAAAAATCTTACTTAATTATAGCGAAAAAGAACTCCGTACAATACCTGGCTTGAAAATAATCGGAACAGCAAGGGAAAAAATTAGCGTAATATCATTCATCATGGACAAGATACCCTCTGCTGCAATCGGTAAGGAATTAGATGCTGAAGGCATTGCAGTAAGGGAAGGACATCACTGTGCCCAGCCAATACTCAAGCACTATGGTCTAACAACCACTGTCCGTGTATCCCTAGCTTTCTACAATACTAAAGAAGATATTGATAAGCTAGTCCAAGCGCTCGATCGAATCCGTAAAAAATGGATGTAGATGTTAATTTGGCCTCTAAAAAGAAAAAAACCCCCAAGAAAAAGGTGGCATCCAAAGGAGAGGAAGCAGCAGCTATTGAACTAAGTAAAGAGCAATCCACCAAACGGGTAGTAAAAACCAAAAAAAAGGTGATAACCAAACCCGCGAGTAGAATCAAGTCGAAGCAAACAACCAAAACAGAACCTGCAAAATCTAGAAGCAAACAGGCCCAAAAAATCGCTTTAGAGCTCGGAACTGATTTACTGGTGCTCGTTACGGATAGTGGATCAGAACTGGCACATTTTCAATCTCAAAAAGCCCATTACCTGGATACTCTTTCCCCTAACCAGTTACTTGAGAGGACTGCACAGGATATCGTTAAAATGAAAGCAAAAGCTATCGTGGCTCCCATGATGGTCGGTGATAGCCGTATGTTCAATGTAATAATCGCTATAAAAACAGGGGAAAAACGAATTTACGTTTCTTACTTATCGCCAGTCGCAACCCTACCAAAAATACAAGCGGTTGAAAAAATAATGAAGAAAAATCAATCTCGCTCTACAGGGGTTTCACGATAAAAAATAGATTCAACTAAGACAAAAGATTTTGATCAAAAAATTCTTAACTTAACAGATGGACAGACTTAGAATATCACAGAAATTTAATGCCTCAAATTTTCTTTGATATCTTGGAACGAATTGATAATATGATTTTTAGAGATCTAAACATATATCATATTGGACATTATTATTCAAATTAGACAAATAGGTTGTATTAGAATGGTTAATTATTACTTGAAAAATATGTTTAAATATTGGAGAAGGATCATAAAATTATTTTACCGATTTGGGAGAAAATATGAATTTTCTGAAATTTCTGTTGATGAGTTACTTGATCACATAAATTCTAATAAAGCTCCATTAATAATTGACATTCGATCTGCTAAAGAATTTAGTGAAGTAGGACATATTCCAAACGCAAAGCATATCCCTATTAGGGAATTAAATTCTAATATGCAGGATCTGCAATCATTCAAAGAAAAGGAGATAGTTACTATTTGTCCAGGCGGGGGGTTATCTTTGATTGCTGTTGATCTTTTGGTCGAAGCAGACTTCAAAGATGTAAAGAGCTTACATGGGGGCTTAGATATGTGGATAGAAAAAGGGTATCCCATCACTACTTCATCTTAGAATCAAAATGAAACCAATTTATGTTATTTATCATAATCATTTGAGTTCATTGTCGTATTAGAAACATATGGTGAATAAAATGGAAAATGAAAGTAAAGTCAAAGAAGTCAAAGAAGTCAAAGAAGTCAATGAAGTCAAAGAAGTTAAAACTAGTAAGGTTAAGATGGCCTTTAAAATGATAAGGTTGTTTTTGTGGTCAATCAGAAAATTAAGGTGGTATCTGCCAGGTTTAGATGAAATTACTGTAGATGAGTTATTTGAGCGGATGAATTCGAGTGAACCTCCGTTAATAGTTGATCTTCGAACTGATAAAGAGTTTAATGGCCGTGGAACCGACAAATACGATAAACATGGCCATATACCAAATGCGATGCAAGTTTCCATTATGGAATTAACAGCTAAATTAGAGGATCTTCCCAAAGACAAGGAAATAGTCACACTTTGTCCTGGAGGTGGAATGTCTTTGGTTGCTGTAGAGGTCTTGGTTAAAGCGGGATTTCAAAATGTTAAGAGCTTAAAAGGCGGCATCTGGGCCTGGGCGAAAAAAGGTTATCCCCTCATTAAATCTGATGTAATTTCCCCTCAAGAAGATATTGAATCTAGTACTTTTGAAGATACAGCTAAAATAATCAAACCCTTGGATGAAAAATCTATAAGTGAAGTACACCAAACCCTAGATGTCCGCAATTTAATCTGTCCTATACCTGTCTTAAAATCCAAGAAAACCTTGAATAAATTAAAAATAGGTCAGGTGTTAGAAATTCTAACCACTGATCCTGGGAGTAAGCGGGATATTCCTGCTTGGGCTCATGTTACGGGTCAGGAGCTCATAGTTTCTGAGGAACGCGGGCCTAAAGAGTTCCGTTTTCTTGTTAAACGAATGAAATAATGAGTTGGTAAAATAAAGCAACCCATTGAGGAATACTTATGAAAGCAATTGTATGCCCAAATTACGGACCACCTGAGGTTCTACAGCTCAAAGAGATACCCAAACCTACACCCAAGGACAATGAAATACTGGTACGAATATATGCGACAACAGTTGCATATGGGACCGTGATGAATCGAAGTGGTGGCGGTGACACCTTCCCTTCCATGCTCTGGTTCGGCGTAAGAATAATATTTGGTTTCAGGAGACCAAGAAGACCTATAATCGGGAATGAGTTTTCAGGGGAAGTAGAAACCGTAGGTAAGGATGTAACACTATGGAAGAAAGGTGACCAAATTTTTGGATCTACTGGGATGAAAAGTGGTACTTATGCTGAGTACAAATGTTTGAGTGAAAATGGGATAATTGCACTAAAACCGACCAATATGAGTTATGCGGAAGCCGCTGCCGTACCTATTGGAGGATTGACAGCATTGCATCATATGCGAAAAGGACAGATCCAGAGCGGACAAAAAGTCCTTATTTACGGGGCAAGTGGTAGTGTGGGGACTTATGCAGTACAGATTGCAAAATCATTCGGGGCAGAAGTTACTGGCGTGTGTAGTACAACAAATTTAGGATGGGTGAAAGAACTGGGTGCTTCTAAGGTAATTGATTACACGAAAGAGAATTTTACACAAAGTGGTGAGAAGTATGATCTTATTTTTGATGCTGTAAACAAGCTGAAAAAAGATAAAAAAAGAGCGCTAAAGGAAAAAGGACGTTTTATTTCCGTTTTAGGATCAATAAGCGAAAAAACAGAACATTTAATCTTCCTAAAAGAGCAGATTGAGGCAGGAAAGATCAAAGCGGTCATAGATAAACGCTATCCGTTAGAGGAGGCTGCTGAGGCTCATCGTTATGTCGACAAAGGACATAAAAAAGGAAATGTAGTCTTAACTTTAGACCATCTAACAGGTTAGCTGAAACCAATTTATGTTATCTATTATAATCATTTGAATTCATTGTTGTATTAGAAATGTATGGTGGATAGAATGGAAAATGAAGATGAAGTAAAAGAAATCAAAGTAATTAAAATTAATAAGCGCACTAAGTTCAGGATGTTCTTAAAATTCGTGAGGATGTATTTCTATAAATTATTAAAGAGGAGGTGGTATCTGCCGTCAGTATCTGAAATGACTGTTTTTGAATTATTTGATCGCATAAATTCTGATCAATCTCCCCTTTTAATTGATGTTACCGAACCAACTTTTTATCGTACTGAACAAGAAAAACCAGATAATGAACAAAATGAATTAGTAAAATTATCAGCAAAAAAAATACCAAATTCAAAGATGATCCCAATATTGGAATTAGCAGCTAATTTAGAGGATCTTCAACCCTATCTAGAAAAAGATATCGTCACGATTTGTCCTGGTGGGGGTATGTCTTTGATTGCTGTGGATATTATGGTTGATTCAGGTTTTAAGAATGTAAAGAGCTTAACAGGGGGTATGGAATTGTGGGTAAAAAAAAGTTATCCAACCACCAATATATCTGAAAGCAACCTTTAGAGGAATACTTATGAAAGCAATTGTATGGACGAAAAAACAGGAAGATTTACCAAATATGGTGTTGTATGTTAATCCACTACGCTTTCATTGCTTTGACTGTCATTGAAGTAAACCCAAATACCTATTATCATGACTAATAATAAGTCAGATTATCCTGAATATTAAATAGGTGAAACCAAATTATGGTAAAAGCTAATAAAACAATAGATGCTCGTGGATTAGTCTGTCCCATGCCTATATTAAAAATTAGAAAAGCTATTAAAAAAATGAAAATTAACCAAGTACTAGAAATTCTAACCACTGATCCTGGAAGTGTAAAAGATATTCCTGCTTGGGCTCATGTCACAGGACAAGAACTACTCATGTCTGAAGAACGTGGACCAAAAGAATTTTATTTCCTTGTGAAGAAATTAAAATAATAAGTGTTGATTTTTAGTATAATAAGTAATATTAATGTAAGGTAAAAAAAAATGGAAAATAAAAGTAAAATGAAAGCGTGGGTTTGTACAAAATACGGAGGCCCAGAGGTTCTCCAGCTCAAAGAGGTAGACAAACCCTTTCCCAAAAATAAATTATTCCGCAAAAATAATGAAGTGCTCATCAAAATATTTGCTACAACAGTCCATGTTGGCGATGTCAGAATGAGAAACTTCGATGTTCCTCGCTCAGCATGGCTCATGGCGAGAATGTTTATGGGTATCAGAGGACCTAGGAAATCTATACTCGGAATGGAGCTAGCTGGAGTAGTTGAAGCCGTTGGTAAAGACGTAACGTTGTACTCGAAAGGTGACGAGATTTTTGCGTCCACTTTTTCTGGAATGATACCATGGGGTGGTCATGCTGAGTACAAATGTCTGCCAGAAGACGGACCACTGGCACTAAAACCAGACAATATGACCTTTGATGAGGCTGCCGCTGGGGCTGCTTCTGGGGGAATTACAGCATTGTTTGTACTTAAAAAAGCAAATATCCAGAGTGGACAAAAAGTGCTTATATATGG
>JAUUVJ010000312.1 GCA_030589605.1 Candidatus Hodarchaeota archaeon
AGATTGCTAAGTCCTTTGGGGCAGAAGTTACCGGTGTATGCAGTACCACAAACTTAGAATTGGTGAGATCTCTAGGAGCTGATAAGGTCATTGATTACACTCAAGAGGATTTTACCCAAAGCGGTGAGACGTATGATGTTATCTTTGATGCAGTAGACAAGCTTTCTTCAAAAGGTAAAAAGTTTCTCAAGGATACAGGAATCTATCTTAACGTTAATAAAGATTCTGGAGGTGCGAAGATTAAAGATCTAATCAAAGAGATCAAAGAGCTAGTTGACGCGGGATCGATAAAAGCGGTCATAGATAGACGTTATCCGTTGGAACAAATTGTCGAGGCTTATAATTATGTCGAAACAGGTCGTAAGAAAGGACATGTAGTCATCACTGTGGTGGATAATAACAAAACCTAACCAAGCGTTTCACCCGACTGCTAGTAAGCAATTTCCTTTCTTTTATTTAGATCACAGCTTTCCAACTGGTAAGGATTACTTTATGAATCATTGTGAGTTTTGTGGTGCTAAACAAGGTGATCATGCAATGTGCTACATGAAACGATTCCAGAAAACTCTAACGGTAATCCATTTGTTATGAAATTATCAAACGAGAAAGACAAGTCCGATTTATCAAGTTTAAAGAAATAATTTAATTCGAGGTGATTCAAAAATAAGATTCTCTACATCCTCAACTAATCCTCTATTCTGAGTTCTGACCATTGTTAAGGTAACTGTTTCATCAACCTGTTTTTCTTCTTTTGCTCCTTTTAGTGAGAGTATGGGTGATCTTGGAGGGTCTTTTGGAGATTTCTTTGGTGGTATCGGTGAGCAGTTTGGTGAATTTGGTTCTATAATCTTCTCACATACCCAACACATTCGCTCTTCAAAATTCATCATTAGTAGTCATCATTTCCTCCTCTTTTTTCGTCTGACCTGCAAACAAAATTTACTCTCTAGAAGTTGTGTGGGGTGTAAAAAGAAATAATGTTTTCTTACCATCAAACATTTGTTTATACTGGTTAGTAAACCTTTCAAAGGAAGCTTCTAAAGAGTGATTGATAATTAAAGCATTATTAGGTATTATTTCTCTTATACTTCCTAATTATTCCCAGTTTTATCTTCTACTAGTATTGCATAATTTTATTAACTGGTATTATATCTAATATTCGAATTCTTATTTGAATAAATCAAGGTGGTTTTAATGAAGCTAAATAAAATATACTTTTCACTATTTTTTTTCCTTTTCCTCTTCATTCTGACTGGTAAGGCTGGATATACTTTTAGTTCAGACGACTCCTTTCTGAACAAATCTTCGATCCAACCAATGAATCAAAAATCCTCTACTAATAGAATCGCAACAGTGACATACACCAATCATCCCCGAATAGAAATCTTGAATGAAACAGCTTTTCAAACCTATGGATTCTCAGGTGATGGTTCTAATACAGATCCCTATACTATTGAGGACCTCAATATTACTGAGACTGGTGAATTCAGTTGTATTATAATTCAAGATATAGACGCAAATGTCACGATCCAGAACAATTTTCTTGATGGACGATCAAATAGCGACTATGGTATAAGTTTAGAAAATGTTACAAATGTGAATATTACTCATAATCAAATTTTCAATGCAAATACAGGAATTAAAGTAAATTGTAATGAGAGTTTGATTCAGAATAATACCATTGAACTTTCTAGTAGTATAGGAATATATGTAAATGGGGATGATAATATTGTCGAAGAAAATCAAATTTCCAATGCAGCATATGGGATAATAATACAAGGAAATGGAAGTTCGATTACAGCTAATCTGATTTTCAATTGTACGGATTCAGGAATTCGAATAACGAACCCTTCAGCGAATAATTTAATCAAATGGAATGATTTTGTGTGGAACTATATATCTGCAGATTCACAAGCGTTAGTTCAAGATGAATCCGGTTCTAATACCTTTACAGACAATTATTGGGATGATTCTACCTATCCAGACACTAATACGGATGGAATAGTTGATAATCCCTATATAATCCCATATGGAATGGACGGTAATATTACTGACGATTCTCCTCGAACTACTCCTTATAATTCTATCACATCCTCTCTCCATTACTTCAATCGTCCTCGTATTATTTCCTTGTCCACTTCCAATCTCATTCCCGAACAAGTAATCCTGAGTAAGGTTGTAAGCATAGAATGGTGTCCAGTTACTGATTCTAAAGGACATACCATCAAGTATAGTTTATTTTATTCTGCAGTTCAGAATCTAGTTGATGTCTGGGTCGCAATTGCAGAGAACATAACTGAAAATAGAGTCGATTGGAACACTAGGGATCTACAAGACAGCGGTGGAATGTGCTGTTTCGGGTTAAAAGTTGTAGCAATGTGTTCAGATGGATTAAGTGCAGAATATACGACAGCACATAAATTTGGAATCGAGAATTTATCTGAATCATCATCATGGGGTTTTCCAATCTTCCTCGTTACATTGTGTACCATTGCCATTATTACAAGGAAAAAGAGGCATTAATGCCTTCTTTTTTTTTCTTTTTTTATTTGTGATTCTTCTTCCTTCAGCATTGATAGATTTTTCAATCTTTGTTTCTCTCACCTAATCCTTTTCTGGATTTAAATAGTTCTTTTATTCTAATAATAGTTATTCTTCTGTTTTTCTAAATTCTCATTCTAGGACTTTTTTTAGGAGGTTTGTATCCACATTTCCTCCACTTAAGACACAGACAGTAAAATCTTCTCTTGACACCTGAATTTTATCTGCAAGGAGAGCAGCAAATCCAGCCGCCCCAGCAGGTTCTGTTACGATTTTTACTTTTTCAGCAAGTAAGCGCATTGCATCAAGGATTTCTTCATCAGAGACAAGAACAATTTTATCTACAAACTTCTTAACGTGAGCTAAAGTATATTTACCTGCAAATGGTGCAGCTAAACCATCCGCAATAGTATTTATTTCACTTAAAGACACAACAGTACCTTTAATTAAGCTTTGATTCATTGCGTCAGCACCAAAAGGTTCGACACCGATAATCTTGACCGTTGGATTGCTCTGCTTTATTGCTGCTGCAATTCCTGAAATCAATCCTCCTCCTCCAACTGGAACTATCACATTATCAGGAACTCGTGGGGAATCCTCCAATATTTCTAATCCGATAGTTCCTTGACCAGCTATTATCAACGGATCATCAAAAGGATGAACCATCGTTAAATTTCTTTCTTCTTTGATTTTGTATACTTTTTCCACAATAGTCTTGGTATTCTCGAGTTTAACAACTTCTGCACCATATTTTTTGGTTGCTATTACCTTGTTTTTCGCTGCATATTTCGGCATGACAACTACAGTTTTTATTCCAAGCTGGGAAGAAGCATATGCAAGACTTTGAGCGTGGTTACCTGCTGAAGCTGTAATGATTCCCCTTCTTTTCTCCTTTTCAGAAAGGTGGTGGAGCTTATTTAGAACACCCCTCAGCTTAAAAGAACCGATTTTCTGAAATACTTCCGCTTTAAAATATAATTCCATATTTGTTAAGTTTTCAAGGATTGGAGAAGCAATTATAGGAGTACGAATTATTTGATTCTCAATAATTTTCCGAGCATCCACAATATCCTGTAAACTGATACATAAATCGTTTTTATTCATAGATCTCACAACTCTGTCAAGAAAGGGAAACATGATCATATATAGATACTTCACTTCTTTCAGGAATATTATAATTTTTCATTTTAACAAGAGAGCTAAACAAGATAGAAGAAGACTTTGAACTGGTGTAATATATATTACTATAAACCCATGATTTTAATTAATTATTTTATAAGTTCCTTCACTAATGGGTATATATTCATAACAGTAAAATTTATATCTATATATCCCCCATTGGATCTAAAGAGTTCGTTTAAATAAGAAATAAACTATTTGTATGGGTGTAAAAAATGCTTAAAGAAATTAGAACTGGAATCTGGATAATTTCTACAAATGATTGGGATAGACGTTTATTTGATGAATTGATTCCTTTACCAGATGGAACAAGCTATAATGCCTATGTGATTAAAGGTGCTACTCATAATGTTTTGATTGATTCATCCGATATTCGTAAGATTGAGCCATTCTTGAACGATCTTCAATCCTTATCTCTTGAAAAAATTGATTACATTATTACTAATCATGCTGAACCTGATCATTCTGGAGCTATCAAGGATGTATTGACCTTGTATTCCGATGCTAAAATTGTGTGTACAGAACAATGCAAAGAAATTCTTGTTGATCTACTTCATATTCCACCAGAAAAATTCGTTATCGTGACAAATGAGAGTTCTATCGATCTAGGTGGACGAACATTGAACTTTATACCCGCTCCGTGGGTTCATTGGCCTGAAACAATGTTTACTTATCTGAACGAAGAAAAAATACTTTTTACGTGTGATTTTTTGGGAAATCATATTGCATCAAGTGAGGTTTATTCATCTAATGATATGCAAGTATATAATGCTGCAAAACGATACTATGCTGAAATAATGATGCCTTTCAGAAAGATCATTAAAAAACACTTAGTAGCTATCGATAAACTTGACATTAACCTCATAGCTACTAGTCATGGTCTAATCTATGATGATCCTAGTTTTATACTAAACGCGTATAAAGATTGGGTGTCTGATACAGTAAAAAACGAAGTAGTCATTCCTTATGTTTCAATGTACGGTAGTACTGAAAAAATGGTGAAATATCTCACTGAAAATCTGATTAAAAGAGGGATAATTGTAAAACCATTCATGCTAACGGTAACTGACATTGGAGAGTTGGCAATGAGTCTCGTTGACGCTGCTACGATTGTTATAGGCTCACCTACTGTCCTTACAGGCCCACATCCAGCTGTGGTTTATGCTGCTTACCTAGCTAATTTACTTAGACCAAAAGTTAAATTTGCTACAGTGATTGGTTCTTATGGTTGGAAAGGTAGTATAGTTGATCAAATTGTTAATTTGATTCCTAAACTCAAAGTAGAACTCTTTAATCCTGTGATTGTCAAAGGGAAGCCACGTGATGAAGATTATGCCCTCCTGGATGAGCTTGTTAACGAAATTGTCAGAAAGCATGAAGAATTAGGATTGTTCAATCATCCTTGAGAGATTCTTACGAGCTTCACATCTGATTTAGATAGTTCGAATAAAAATTTCTCTGCATTTTTACAGTTTTACACGTAAAGCTACTTAATGCACCTCCATTTATTAAGAATCATTCAATTACTAGAACCAGTCCCTTAAAATGTGTATCAAAAGAAGCAAGAAATCTAAAAGTGCTATTTTTTGGCACTAAAAGATACTTTATTCCCCCATTACATAGATTGTCGAAGGATTAACCTTAAATTTCTTGATCAGGTCTTTTTGAGTAATAATTCTTTTAGAAGTGTTAATTACACATAAACCATAAATTCTTCCTAATAGGGGTGAG
>JAUUVJ010000003.1 GCA_030589605.1 Candidatus Hodarchaeota archaeon
AATACGGTCACCTTTTCGTGAATTAAAACCTGAACTAATTCATTCATACTATCAAGGCTATATTTTCCTGGCAGGACTAATTTGGCTCCACTCATTGTAGCAGCTTGAAGGGTTCCCCATGCGAGTACATGAAACATCGGAACAATTTGGAAAATACAATCATTCACAGAAAAACCAGCATTAGCAGCATACATCATGGCTTGAAGATATATTTCACGATGAGAACTATACACCCCTTTAGGTTTCCCTGTAGTTCCAGTTGTGTAACAAGCAGAATAGGCTGAGGTCTCATCAAGATTAGGCCATTCATATATCGGACTCGCTTTTCTCAATAGCTCTTCATACATGTATACTGGTTCGAGTTCAGTCGAGATACTAGTTGGTTTCTTATTGGTTATAACTACATATCTATTAACACTTTTACATAATGGTGCAATAGTCTCTGCAATATCTAACAGGGTCTCATCAACGAAAATTATTTTTGCTTCAGAATGGTTAATGATGTAAGCTAATTCTTGAGGTGAAAGACGTAAATTCAATAGAAGCATAACTGCACCTGTGCCAGGAATACCAAAGTAAATCTCATAGTTTTCATGTGTATTCCAAGCAAGAACCCCAACTCGATCTCCAACAGTAATTCCTAGGGATTTCAAAGAATCAGCTAAACGTTGTGTTCGTTCATAAGCATCTTTATAGGTATAACGAAACAACGATCCATCATGTTTTCTACTTACGATTTCTTGTCTACCAAAATTCCTAGCCCCATGTTTAAGCAAATTAGTAACATTAAGCTGATAATTTTTATTTGAAGTAGCTGGAAATCCTTTAATAATATCCATTACATATTCTCCTATCATGATTTCAGTTTAAATTGCTGCTGAAGATTACTCAATGATTCCTATAATGAAATAAAAAAACCTATAGAATGAGAGGTCGACAAACAAATTTATGATTTATTTGTATTACATTCAATTGTGTTTAGTAAAATCTTTATAAGGTCTGAAGACCTTTTCCATTCATGAAAGTTCTTAAGGTTAGTATTAATGATGAATTAGATAAAAAACTTCGAGCTCAGGCATATCAGGTATATGGGAATTCAAAAGGGGCTCTTTCGAGAACCATTGAGGATGCTCTAAAAATGTTTCTATATCTTCCAATTAAGAATCCAAATCCTACGATGGGGGAAAACATACAGATTTATGAAAAAATGAAAGAAAAATTAGAAAAAGAAGAATTTGGTAAATTTGCTCTAATATTGAATAGAGAATTTGTAGGTGTGTTTGACAGCTGGGAAGGAGCCCAAAAGAAAGTCCTAAAAATGCATTCAAATGCTGAACATGGGCTAATTTGGCAAATAGGTGTTCAAAGAAAGAAAAGAGCTCGTTTAGGATGGAAATTGAAGATTGTTGGAACATAAGAACTGTTGGAATTATCAAGATCTAAATGGGAGAGCTAAAATCCCTGTTATACCACTGGAGATAACTGTTGGTTCTATAAAAGAAGAGAACAATTACTTAATTGACACTGGTTTTGATGGTTGCCTATTAATTCCTGAATCAACATATAAAAACTTTAAACTACATCAATTTGAACTTCCACCTGATCTATGGGCTTATGGTGAGAGCACAAGCGGAGAATTAAAACCATTAAGATGTTCAAGAGCACTTGTTAAATGCAATGAGCTTAATTTTAGTCAAGTACTGGAGATCGAAACATTTGAAGGTAATAATCAATATCTTGTGGGACTGGAATTTTTAAAGAAATACCAAACATTATTAATTGGTGATAAAGAACAGTGTTGCCTAAAATTAACATAGAATGAAAATGTTTATAGTCTATATTTTTAAATCTAAGTGAGATTATTGTTCTAATTACATCCTGTTGTTAACAAAGAGCTAGTACATAATTCAACCCAAGTGGAACCCATGAAAAACAATCTTTCTATGTTTTTTACTCCTAAATCTATAGCTGTGGTTGGAGCAAGTCGAAATCCCTCGAAAGCTGGCCATGGAATATTGAAAAACATATTATGGTCATTTGAGCATAAGGATAAGATTTTTCCAGTGAATCCTTCTGTTACAGAAATTTTAGGTCTACATGTTTATTCTTCATTACTTGAAATTCCTATCAATATCGATCTGGTTATTCTATTTGTTCCTCCTAAAATAATTCCTGGATTAATGAGCCAATGCGATGAGAAAAAAGTGAAAGGAGTAATTATTGAATCTGCAGGATTTGCTGAAGTGGGTGAAGAGGGAGAAAAAGTACAAAATGAAATATTAAAGTTAGCAAAAAAGTTTAAAATACGTATATGGGGAGCGAATTGTATCGGAACCGTAACTGATACTTTAGTAACAACTTTTGAACCCTTTGATGAAAATATTCGTGTAAAGGGTCATTTATCTATAGTGGGACAATCAGGATACTTTGGTGGCGCGATGTTACTACAATTTTTTTCTGAAAGGATGGTCGGGATAAGAAAGGCCTGTTCTATCGGTAATAAAATCGATGTAGATGAGTGTGATCTATTAATAGATTTCCTTAATGATGAAAAAACGAATGTAGCTGCCTTTTATCTAGAGGGCTTCAAGAATCCACGAAAGTTTTTGCAAATCGCAAGAAAATCGACCATACCAATAATTTGCTTATTAGGAGGTCTATCTCCTGTAGGTAAAAAGGCAGTCTTAAGTCATACGTCTTCTACTGTTCATGGATCACCAGAATTATTAGCGAACCTCTTAAGTCAATCTGGAATAATTCAAGTTGAAGAATTTGGTGAACTATTTAATGTTGTAGAGGCATTTACTAAATTACCAGTTCCCCAAAGTAATAAATTAGCTATTGTTACAATTACTGGAGCTGGAGGTGTGATAGGAGCAGATATTGCCTCAAAATACAACATTGAACTTCCAGACCTATCAAAAAAAGCAACAGAAAAACTACAACAAGTTTTTCCAAGTTGGATGCCTCCTAAAAATCCTGTAGATTCTTGGCCTGCGTTTGAATTACACGGTGTTGATAAAGCTCTACGAAAAATTTTATCAATTCTTCTCCAAAGTGAAGAAATTGATATGGTTATCTTAATGATAGCGTGTATGTCAGTAGCAAAAACTTTTGATCCAATGATTGTGAAATCAATGAATAAATATGCTAAACCTCTAATTACCTATATTGATGGAGATAAAAAAATTAAAGATAACTGGACAAAAACAATACGATCAAATAATGGAGTCGTTTTTTATAACATAAGAACGTGTATAAGAATATTACATTTTTTTAATCAATTTAAAAAACATCTTGACCGTAGAGTAATATAGGTTTATGCTTTTTTATGAAAATATAATCCTAATCAACAATAATTTTGGAATTAGCTCATTATAGAAGTTTATACAACAGATTTGACTAAAGAAGGAGATATTAATGTCATCTAGAAAACAGATTGAGAATTCATTGAATGCATAAAAGAAAAATCAACTATAGGAAATAATTTGGTCTTATCACAACCTCCAAGATTAAGAAAATAATACAAAATGCACCTATCGCGTAAAAACGATCCTTATGCTGAGGGAGCGTACCGTGGGACACTATTTGAGTATTTCGTAACACCACTACTAATTCTAGCTACTCAGGAACTTTCATTTGTCAAATGGTTTTTACTTTCGCGTCCTCAGGTAAGACATCTCAAAAAAAACAACGTATAAATAGGTTATTTTCCATTGAGTAATATTTTTCTAAGTTCTTCTGCTTGTGAATTGTACTCTTCATCTAGTTGAGCTAAAAATATTGCTAAAAATCTTCTCATAACTTCAAACTGATGATCATACTCTTGTTGAGCTAAAACATCCCGATCTCCCATCAGTTCACCTAAAAAACTACCTAACTTTATAGTTAAGCTGTTCATTAGGTCTAGAGCACGTTTTCTTTCTTCTATGATAGGAGAAAGGCCTAAATCGTCAAATATATTCATTACTTGAGGAATTGTTTCTTCGAGTAATGAGGTTTCCTTTTCTGATGCAATAAGCTTTTCAGACTCCTCACTCAACAGAAAAAATGTTTCAGCAAGTTCAGCTGAATATTCTTTCACCACATACTTTTGATCATCCTTTTTCAGAACATCTTGTTCTTTTACAAATCCAGCTTCAATCAGTTTCTTTAAATGACGATAAACAGAAGAAACAATCTTATTTACCATTTCTGAAACTGACTCAGCTGTGAGTGGGCCATCATTTTTTAGGATATTCCAAATTTCCCAGCGTGAACTTTCTACAAGTATTGCTACTTTATTAGGATCTCGAATTATTTTCAAATTCTCAACCACATTTATATTATAATTTGCATACTGTTTTCTGAACCCAGAAGATTTAATTCTTTGTAGACTGAAATATAGACATTATTTAATTCTTTTATTGTTTTGAATTGAATTAATAATCTTTGTTTTAATGCAATTTTTGAAAATTTTGATAGGATCTGATCAGCTCTAGCCATAGGGAATCTCATAGAGGTTAATAATTGAAAAAATTACGCTTTTGCTGATTAGAGTTGAGGGTAGGTGCATTCTTTTGTACAAGAAATAGTACAATAAAGATATGCACCAGTATGTCATTGCACCAACATACAAAATAAATAGTTTTCCTGTTAACTAAGATCCTTTTTTTTCTTTTTTTCAAGTTTAGTGACTTTAGATAAATTCCTTGGCGAGGATAATTTCGTGTTCAGAGAATTTAAAACCCCATGATTGATACATTTGATTATGAACTTTACTATCAGCATAAGTTGATAAAGAAATTCTTCTTACATTTTTCAGCCGAAACCAATTGATTGCATTACTAGTTAATGTCGTACTGATTTGCTTTTGGCGATAATTGGGATGTGTGGCAATTCTAACATAATACCCATCGGTACCATTCAAAGATAGTGTATTATAATTATAACCAACAATTTTTTTATCAATTGATGCCACAAAAAAGGAATTTCTTTCAGATAAAATACAGTAAATGAAATCTTCGGAAGAAAATCTCCAATATCGTGAAAAAGAGTTATCCTCTATTTCTCGTAATTCTTGAATATCATCAATGGTTGCTTGTCGTATGATGACATTAGGGTTTATCATAAATGGAAAATCCATATCGTTCTTCTTGTAAATATTAATTTTAGTTATTAAATTAAAACCACTTTTTTCAAAAAAACCAATTGAACTAAAATATTTCTCTGGCAACCTCACTGATAAATATTCGAGGTTTAACTGATCATTCAATAGAACATTCTCATATGAGTGAAGTAGATCACTTCCAATTCTTTTTTTCCGATGTAGAGGTTTAACATAAATACTAAATACTCTCGCTTTTCTTTCATTATTCTGATATCCAATAACATATCCAAGAAGTTCTGTTTTATTAACAGCTACTTTAATTAACCTTGAGTTTAAATTCAAGTACCGTCGAAAATTACTTTTCTCTCTCTCATCGATAAATTGTCCCTTTTTTTGCGTATATAATTTCTCTATTGATAGATAATCATCATTTTTCGGTGTACGAATTGTAAACCCCATATTTCTTATCCCTGTATAGCTATGTGCAATTAAAATATTCGAGAATGCTGGTAAACATGAAAGGGAATATCTAAGTTTTATTTCTTAACTTCGGTAAATCACATCTTCCCGAATATTGACTAATAGTATAGCTTTTCATAAGTTATTAATCAATCTTTCTGGAACTTCATAAGAAGCTACAGTAGAAACTCTTTTTTTATTTCTAATGGAGTTTGCTATCAGTCTTTTTGACGCAATCTACAAAAACACCTAAAAGATTTTCTTATAAAATCAAAGTAAAATAATCCTTTCAATCCTACAGTGACATAAATGAGAATAATTAAACTTTCAAGAAGGTTAGTTCAGTTTTATGATTTAAGAAGTGAATTATATTGAGTATAGCTGAATATCCAAATGAGGAAGAAGTTAAAAGTCTACTCATTAGTGCAGTAGATAAAATGAATTTTTTTACTAAGAAATTAGGTTTTAAAGTGTTTGAAATCCCATTAGGATTCTTTTTTTCCCGTGTCATTGATAACAGAATAACTAGGTCAGAAAAATCGGAAAAAAAGTATGAATCTGCTTTAACTAGGTCAGCAGCATTCATCATTGTATTACAACTCCTTTTTTATATCATTTTCGTAAAAAAAGAGGATAGAAATAAAATTATTACTACTCCTTCACTTACAACAGAATTTATCCAAAAAGAAATAGATAAATTACGTTTCAAGAGAAAATTTTCAGTAATATTTGGAATCTCCATTTTAGAATTACTACCAAAAGACTCTACTCAAATCATAAGAGAAATAATTATTTCTTTAGCAAAATTAGAGTTGCAGAGACTCCAAACGGATATTCTTGGCAAAATTTTTCACGGATTAATACCATATGATCTTAGAAAGTTTTTAGCAGCTTATTATACCTCTAATATAGCTGGGGAATTCATGGCTAATTTAGTGATCAAAGATACAAATTCATTGGTTTTAGATCCCGCCTGTGGATCTGGAACGCTACTTATTAGCGCATATAAACGGTTTAATGATCTTGATGAAAATCTTTCACATAAAACTATCTTACAGAAGTTATATGGATTTGATGTTTCAACATTTGCAGCACAATTAGCAGAAATTAACTTAATTCTTCAAAATCCTGAAATAGATGTACATAAATGTCAAATAACGATAAAAGATGTCTTTAAACATAATACTAATACGGAAAGTGATAGAAAAACAGGATCAAATCAATTAAAAGTAGATATTTTAATTGGAAATCCTCCTTTCACACGTGGAGACCGATTAGATAGTGAATATAAATCATTTCTAGAAGCTCATCTGAAAAGTAATGGTATTAACTGTAATTATAATAAAAAACACCTAGGATTTTATGCCTATTTTCTGTTAGACTCTTTGAGATTCTTGAATGAGGAAGGTTTGTTAGCATTTGTTGTACCAATTTCAATGATTAATTCTTCTTCTATGAAACCAGTTCTTTCTTTTTTACTTGAAAAATATGCTTTTCAATATTTCGTCACCTCTGATGTTCAAGATACTTTTTCCGAGGAATGTGCATTTAAAGAAATACTCTTTGTTGGGAGTAAAAGGAAAGTAAATGAAAAATATAAAACTAAATTCATAGTTTTGAAAGAAAAGTTATCAAGGGGGAACATTAAAGACTTTGTAAGAATAATTGAGAAAAATACAAATGATTATGAAGATTCAAGAATCAGAATTCGCTGTATCCCAAAAGGAGTGTTACTTGATACCATCAATACTAACTGGATTCTTTATTTTCAGGATCAAACCTTTTATCAATTATTTAAGATGATAGTTCAGTCAAACGCGGTTTCGATTACGAATCAAATCATAAAATCACCACGATATGATGTAGATAGAGGACTTCGAGCTGGGGTTTCAGATTTCTTTTATCTACCGAACAAGTATTGGTCAATCATTGATAATAAAAAGCAAGTTCTTTCAATTCAGAATAAAGAAACCAGTTTAAAGTTGAATTTACCACATCGTAATTTAAACTCGGTATTAAGGAAATCAGCTTTGTATAGGAAAATAACTCCAGAAAATTATGATTATATTATAAATTTCTCTGAACTTTCTATACAGGAAGAGAATATTGCTGAATATGTTCGGTGGGGAACTGATACTTTCACCAAAAATTTAGGATTCGAGACGTTAACGAATAAGCAGATCAACAAAGGTAGAAAAATAGCTCGTGTAGGTATTGTGCATGAGCTCAGTTTGATATCAAGTACTATTCTAGCTTATTACTGCCCTACTCCTATTGTGATGACAGATAACTTCATATTCATTAGGACTTTCAACGAAGAAGATGATAAGATTCTCGCAGCTTATTTGAATAGTTCAATATTTCTTTTAACTTATTTAATTTTACGTCGTGAGAAAACTGGGCCACTTGGACAAATATTTGGGACCGATATGAGGAATTTTTTTTGTTTGAATCCTAGAAAAGTCAAAAAAATAGATCGAGATGATTTATTAGAGATATTTGACAAATATATTGAAATTTCAGAAGATTTCCCCTCTCTTTCAAAGCAAATTCAATTAGCAAGGAAAGATAAATCAAATTTACGTTTTCGATTAGATCGGAAACTATCTGAAATACTTAATATAAATAACATATCTGAGTTTCAAGATCAATTATACGCAGTACTGAATAAAGAAATAAACAAATTCAATTGAATTTATGTAAATAATGGTGTTTCTGTGCCAATTGAAGAAAATTTCCCGTTAAAACAGATTCAACCCATTGCAAAGGTAGAATCACAGAGGAGACAATTTTATCGTCCTATTTATTCAGTGCATAAATCTTGGGCACGTAGGCCTGGATCAACCTTTCGAGCAATTGGTTTATCCCATTTATCTTCAGACCCCATCTTTGATCTAGCGGAACCAGAAAGTGGGTTTTTTTATCAGAATCACAATTTTAATGATAAAATAGTCTTAGATCCATTCTGTGGAGGGGGTACAACTCTTGTTGAATTCAATCGTCTTGGAATTAAAACAATTGGTATCGATGTGAATCCTGTGGCATGGTTCACAACGAAAAAGGAATTAGATTTTTTTAATGAAGAGCTATTTAATATAGAAGCTGATAAACTCTATCAAAGGGTAGGTAAACGCATAAAAACCTATTATCAGACTGAATGTCCTATTTGTGAATCCTCAACTGCAGATATTATGTACACTTTTTGGGTTCGTACAATCATTTGTCCTTCTTGTAACTCCCAAGAAGATTTGTTTAAATATTATATAATTGGGAAAAAACAACGAAAGCATCCTGCAACTATGCTCATCTGTCCTCAGTGTAATCATCTTTTTTATTCAACAGAAAAGTTAGATGAGAATATATCATGTCATAAATGTAGCCACACATTTGTACCTAAAATCGGTAATTGTAAACTAAAACAGTTCACCTGTAAAACGTGTTTAAAACAGTATAAATTAATTGACTTGCTCAATAATGAACAAACTACTTTATCCGAAAGACAGATTGCAATTGAATACTATTGTACTACCTGTAATACTCGTGATTACAAAACAGCCACTGACAGAGATCTAAACAAGTATAAAAAAGTGGAAGCTGAGTTTCATCAAAAAAAAGACCAGTTATTATACCCCCATGAATACATTCCAAAACAGGGGAAGAATATCGGGAATTTGTTAAATTATGGATTTACCCGTTTTTCTGATCTTTTTAATTCTAGGCAGTTATTATCTTTAAGTCTCTTACTAGAGGAAATAGCAAAAATTTCAGATCAAAATTTAAAAGAATTTTTTCTAGCAGCCTTTTCTAGCAGTTTAGAATTCCATACAGTCATATGTCCATATAACTATACAATGAAACAGATCGTAAATGTATTCAATTATCAATCATTTTTAGTTCCTACAATGTTTACAGAAAACAATGTCTGGGGGTCTGAGAAAGGAAATGGTGCTTTTATTACCTATCTTGATAAAATCAAAAAAGCAAAGAAATTTTGTAATCATCCCTTTGAAGTAACTATTAAAGAGGATAAAATCATCAGAATTCCTATTATTGGAGATAAGATCGAAGCTAAAAGTGTTCCAGATTTTCAATCATTAATGGCAAGTAAAACTAGTGATACGTTATTAATCGCTGACTCATCTGAAGATCTTCAAAAATTCGGAATATTAGACGAATCAATCGATATGGTGGTTACCGATCCTCCTTATTTTGATTATATATCATATTCTGAACTAGCTAATTTTTTTTATGTTTGGCTGAAGCTAATATTAAAAGAAACATATTCTCAATTCAATGTTGATTTAATAAAAACTTCTCTAGAAATCGGTAGCCAGAAAAAGGAAGATCTATTTAGTAAACGGATAACTAAGGTATTTCAAGAATGTTGTCGTGTTTTAAAACCTGAAGGACCTTTGATATTTACTTTTCATCATTCTACTGCCTTTGCATGGGTTATGATCATTCAAGCATTAATAGATAGTAACTTTACTATAACAGCATCTTTTCCCATTCATAGTGAATTCAAAGCTCGACCAGCTAGGGGGCGGAACTTTGATATCATTTTAGTTTGTCGAAAACAATCACAAATCGAAGTTAAAAACGAATCTATATCATTTTCATTAATAAAGAACGAAATCGAGAATTTAATAAAGAATAATCAAAGAAATACTCATGATTCTCAAACTATAGCCTTATGGGAACAAATTTTTTCTTCAATACTTCCAAAAATTTCAGATTATTATGCCAATAACTCATCAATCGATCTTGAACAAATTATGAAAGAAATTTTCAATTCACTTGACAAAGTTAAAATAGCAAAAGAATAGAAATATTTGTATAAAGAAACAAAAAAAAAGTGATGATACTAATGCCAGGAGAGTATTTTGGGAAGATCCTGAAGGAAAAAAAGGGTCAAAAAAAAGGAACAGAACTTTTTCTGAATCTTGTTGAGTTAACAGAGGAAGCCTTTGAAAAATTCGAAGAAGCTGTGAAAGTTTGGAGGAATGAGGATTATGAAAGAGGATACGAATTAAGGGATGAAATTATTAAAATGGAGAGAGAGGCAGATGAAATAAAGGATGTATTTTTTGAAACAATTTTTATCAAAAAATCTTATCTTCCTCAAATTACTGAAGAACGATATAACATGATGTTAAATGCCGATCAGGTTATGGATCGAATAGAGAGAGCAGTCAGGGTATTATGTTTGAAAAAAATCGATCAAAGTTACTTTCCACCAGAATTCGATCAATTATTGGATAAAACTGATAAAGTAATGGAATTATTTGTGAAAGCCAATGAATACTTCTTTGAGAACTACGAGAAGGCAGCAAAGGCAGCTCGAAAGTTAGAAGCGGTTCGTGATGAGGTCCGTGACCTATACTTCATAATTCAAGGAAAATGTGTAAATGATGAATTACCTAGAGGAACAGAGCGAGTTCTTAATGTAACCACAAGAATTAGTATCACTGCTGAAGAAGGTATTGATTACCTGAAAGTGCTAATGGCAAAACACAGCTAGAATAAGAGGTGCATTCTTTTGGCTACTGATCTCACACTCATTCTTGCTCTTGGACTTGGCTTCTTTGTTGCATTCACAATTGGAGCAAACGACGAAACAATGAGTCATATATTTAAACTGACCAACCTCCTGGAGTGTAAATAAGTAAGAGAGTGTCACTTTCAGGTTGATATCTAAAAATGAAAGTAGGGTATTTAATTAATCGAACAAATTGATTTTTATTTGCGATATGGATTTGATACCTATCATTCTTTTGACCCTTGTAAGGAACACGATAAGGAAGATTAAATTTTGATTCGTCACTATCATCGATCTTAATAATATCACATTGTAAAACCTCTTTAAGTTGAGATAACGGACTTCCACCAAAATACATATCATTATTCCAACCACCTCTCATATCATCTGTTCGATAATCAAAAAAACCTGTGTCATTCATTAGCTTGACAATTAGATTTATTGGTTCAAGAATTATTTTATGAGGGATGTTTGTAGTAACGTGTATGTTCTTTTCATACGAAATACGTTGAAAAATATGTGTAGTAATTTGAGAATTTTTCGGATAATGGTAAGGTATATCTTGAAAACGTACAACAAAATTTTTAATTAATAGAATGAGCTTATCTAGATTAATTTTATCAAAATCTTCGTGATAAGAATCAAATATAGATTTTTTACGTGAAATAGATTTGTAAAAAGGTGCCCCAAGTATTTGATGTGTGAGTTTAAGATCTGATCGGTCACAATTAGAACCAAAAGTTTTAATATCAGAAAATAACATAAAAACGCCTTCGGGAATAACATTGCGATATTCCTCTTCTGTATGGTACATCGTGAATTTATCTAATCGTTCCAGATACATCTTATATTCCTTGAATTGAATATCCGTAGGATTTTTTACATACTTAAACCTCTTTAGTTCCTTTTCAATGTCATTCATTTCTAATCAGATCATCATTTTTTTATATTATCCATCTTCATTATAATTTGAGAAGTCTTTGTCTCTCCATTCTTTCAAGAATGGAATAAGATTTTCCCTCTTGTACACTTTCTGAACACCTAAATTCTTCTTATTAAATCAATCTTGTCAGTTAACCCCTTAATAGGCTGGATTTCCGTCGAAATAAAAAAGTTAGCTATTTCTTGAATTATTCTGTAACATCAATAATTCTAGTAACTTCTCTCCGATTATCACGATCATATCGTTGCAAAACGATTTTTCTTTTCAAACCTCCTAGACTCTTAATTTTGTCTAATGCTTCTGAAGATGCGACCACTAACCACCCCTCCCCTACATCACAGAAATGAAAACCAGCAGTTTTAAAAAACCCATCTGTCCACCAAATAGTTTCAACCATTGTTTCATTATTGTCATTTACCCATCGACAAAGACCATTTTCACTCTTTTTCCACTTCAACTGTCGTGCAAGCTTAGGATTAAACGCTATCCAGTTGACACCTTCATTTTCACTAAAAAAAACTTTGTTGTACAAAATTAAACGATTTGAAATAAATCTACCAGTTATATCACCTATATAATTATGGTATTTCGCTAATGGAATGTCAGTTATATTTTCAAAATCATTTTCAGCAATAGTTTTTTCAAAAAAAACGAAATTTTTACGATTCTCTACCGGGAAAGGCCTTTCTAGTATTCTATACCGTGTGAACTCACCTAGAATATAATAATCAGATAATTTATTCAAAATATACTCATCAGGTATGGAAATGTCAAAGAACTTTTCAATATCTAGGTAATCTTCTCTCTGGACAGCTTCTATGATCTGTGCTTTTCCAACAGGTTCAAAATTTAATATTAAAGGATCATAGAAGTGGAATAATCTTTCATATCCAAAATTATCTATACCTGAATGAAGATAATAAGAATCGTATAAGATTGCTAATAGCTCAAAGAAAGCATTTCGAACTGGAAAAAATTGTGGTTTCTTTCCATAGAAAGATAAACCAATATTATTATAATGTGCCATTATTTCATCATGTAGATAATCTTTAATAGCAATTTCTGAGTATTTTTCTACAATTAATTGCTTTAGACAAGCAATTAAAGTCTCTTTTGAAATTCCTGTATCCATACTTAAACTAACAATTGCGGTTTTCATAAGACTTGTATTGATCATTCCTGCGATATCCAAACCTACTTCCCTTTCGTTATCTGTTCGCTCTTTTAATTGATTAAATTTTTCCATATTTACTTTTTCAAGTTTAGGTATCGCCTCATTATGTTCTATCAAGATTGAATGAATTATTGATCGATAATATAAATTATTGGAGGAATATAATGAAATTAACTGAGGTTTAAAGGTTGTTAGGTATTCTGGATGATTGTTAAGGAGCGTATGTAGTAGAACTAATTTCCCATAATGCTCAATCTCTGCATTCTCTAAATCTTTCTGTAACAAATTAATGAGCATAGGTATATCCTTATCTAACAAATGTAATACAACTTTTTGACTAAAATATTGCAATGGTTCTATTATTTCCTCAATGTTCACTAATATGACTGAAAGTAACGCATTGATTGAGGATTCCTCTTCTAAGGTTGGATTGTCTTCTGGAATCTCTATTAATTTAACTGTATTTTCCAACAACTGCTTCAAATATTCATCTATTTCTTTCCAACAATCTTCTACTGATTGTCTTGTTAAGAAAGGCAAAAAGGGATTCACAATATCTGGTAAAGAGAACATACTTTGAAATG
Organism: Candidatus Hodarchaeota archaeon; assembly: GCA_030589605.1. Taxonomy (GTDB): domain Archaea; phylum Asgardarchaeota; class Heimdallarchaeia; order Hodarchaeales; family Hodarchaeaceae; genus Hodarchaeum. The sequence goes on from JAUUVJ010000003.1 coordinate 13,789, forward strand.
GTCCATCAATTGACTCAGAAATGCTTTTAATTAAAAAAGGAATCCCAATTTCCTCTATAAAAACATCATCAATTTCGAAGAGAGTTTGTAAAGCGTTTAAAGTATTTTTTATACTCCTACTATAGGGACCCCACTCATATCTTGATTTTTGTTTTAAAATTTCCTTTATGACAAGAATGACCTTCTCGAATTCTTCATTATGGTAATATTTTTCCATTAATCCTGTTTGGATTCTAATATTGTTAAACTCGACTATTATCCTTTTAATATCTTCATGATTAAACATTTGAGAACAATTAAGAATTATACCATACCAATCAAATTCCGTATTCTCCTCTTGTTCTCTATATAATTCAAACAGTTTTTGGGGGGATTTTGCTATCTCTATTAACTCTGAAAACTTATAAATCTCATTATTTTTTAATCGGAGTGAATAGCGTTCAAAATCATATTTTTCGAGTAATTCCATTTGATTAGGTGATAGATTATACGTTGGATCAGGGATATTCAATAGGAATTCTGTTATCCAATCTTTTCGTTTATTAGGAAGTGCGTAGGTATTGACTCTATTTAGTAAATCTACAATAAAATTATTAGATGATTTAGTTTCGATTGGAACATGTTTCATCCAGGCTTCAATAAAATCAGAAGGTACAACCGATTCTAACGGGATGAAATAATATTCTAACAATTTTGTTGCAATATTTATATCAAAATCCTGTGATCCCATTGCAGCAGTTAGAAGAGATTCGAGTCCCATAAAGTAATCCATAGTATCTCCTGAAATCATAGAGTTGAAGATTTCTACGGCATAAGCTGGATTAATCGTGAAAGCAGTGTTTAATAATTCACTCGAACAGTTTCGAATGATGTCATTTTCAGCATAGCTCGAGTATAGTGGAATAATTCGATTCATCAGTTCAACTTGGTGAAGTACTGTCCGATTGTCATAAGGGAATAAGTATCGAAGGAGTGCAATAAACCCATCCAGTTGATAGTCCTTTCTTCCCACCAAACCTAATGAATGATTTAGAGCTAAATCAAAGTGTTCATTTGCTGAATCAAAATCCTCCAAATCAATAAAAATGTGCGTAAGAGAAAGGTGATGTGTGATTAGTTCGTAGGGTTCTAGTTCTGAATAAATTAAAGAATTTAATGAAATTAAATATTCCTTTAGTCTATCTCTATTTGAAAAATCAGTACTTAGAGAGGTTAAGAGTTCTCGTTTAAGTTCCAATGACCAATAAATCCCATTTAGATCGGGATCATCAAGTAAATTCTCAAAAAAGATTGTTCCCCAAGATTCCTGAAGATCAGCAAAATAATTGCTAAGGATGCTGGTTAACCATTCGAACAGTTCTAACCATTTTTCTTTATTGTAAGTAGAATATCGACTGGATCTATAATAATTTTTTAATAAATTGAATATTTCTAAAATTCTATTATTCAGACTTGTTGAATCTAGCTGATTGTTGTTCAATCCTATTCCTAACAGGTTCCCAATTATAATAGCAGATTTTGAAAGTGAATTGTTGATACCTTCGGATGATATAGAATCAATTTCACTATTTATGATTGCTACATCTAGAACAGATTTTACCCCAATATATAGAATTAATTCTATAAGATCACTTAATTCTTCCGAGATGTTTGGGAACACAAGATCATTTGTTAACCCCCTTAAATCACTTGGATTATTCCCCGTTTTAATTAGCTCCTTAGTAATCTGTAATCTTAATAGATTATGGAGAGAAGTATTGCCTAGATTTCGCTTTAATTCACTTAGAATTTCATTATCTCTATTATCATCAAGGTATTTTACCCACCAATGTTCATATAACAACGACCATAGATAATAAGGGAGATCTTCTTCTTTTGAAATATCCAAACAATTCCTAAAGACTCTAATCCGATCAAAATACCCGTCGAATTGATGTTTTAATGTACTCTTAATTATTTCAAGGATTAGATTATTTCGTATGGTTCTGGATTCCGATTTATCTCTCCCTTTTGTTCCTATCAGATTTAGTTTTCTAATAATATTAGTTGGGTCATCAAAAAAACTTGATCCGATAGCCCAATCTTTTAGATAGTCTTGATCAAAGAATCTAACGATGTCACTATCAAAAATTTCCAACGGTTCTGAATGATAAAAGAGGGATTTGAATTGCTGAAAGTTTTCAGTTTCCAGTTCTTCTTGGTTTTTTAGATTTTCACCAAAAAAAGCACATATTTTCATTTTCATTCGTTTATCTAATAGATAAGTACTCTCACTTGTACAATAATGAATGATTTCTTCATATTTATTGAACTGAATTAAGGCTTCGTAAAACATTTCTTTTTGTAAGTGTATGTTAAATCTCCTTTGGTAAATTTCTGATCCGATTAGAATGAACCTAACTAGATAGGAGAGATCTTCTCGAGAAGTAATACAGCGAATTGCGAGATTTATATCATTCAATATTTCATTTACCGGTCTTAAATTGAAAAATTGATTTCTAAAAAACTCCTGTGTAGCCAAGTTCATCAATTCTGACTTTTGGTTACTTTTTGAGAGATGATAAATTAATTCATTGCGCATAGGACTTACTAGACTCAACTCGATTTTGCTAGCAATTTCTTTATGGTATGTCTGGTCAATGTCAACGTCAAGTTCCCCCTGAAATTCCATAGTTTTCCGATATAGGAATTCTCTGAAGCTTTCATGGAAAAAGAATATTTTATTTTGATGTTCTACGTTAAAAAAATGGATAAATTCCTTAATCACTTCAAATTTTTCTATTCCAAATGATTCTAGAAACCAGTTTTTGTCTAAAAACCTTCTTATTCGTGAGACAATTCCAAAAACGGTTTTTTTTTCGCGATCGCCTTCGATTGTATTCCAATAAGTATTGTAATAGTTATCCAAATTCCCCTCATATCTACCTACCTCTAAAATCAATTCATTGAAGGGTCTTTCTGGATTTAAAATGAAGAAATTCAATATATATTTCAGCACTAATGGATGCCCTGAAGAATTTCTAAAAATCAAATCCTTTTCTCTATAAGATAATTCTATTTTTCCTTCAATTATATTATGTACTGTGCTCCTAGATAAATTATCCAATTCAATTTTCCTATTAGAATCATCTTCAACATGAGATTTAATTTCCTGCGATAAAAAATTCATTGATTGAGTACCTAATACAAAAATAACTCCATCTGGGATATTTTGAGGAATTATTAGCTCATTCAGTAATGAATATGAAGGAGGGGGATTTCGTAAGATATGGTCTAATCCATCAATCATAATGAAAGTCTTTATTCCTCTTTCTCTCCACTCGTTGTTTAATACTACTAATACCTTTCTGAAATCCTCTCGTAATTCATGTAGGTCTTTTTTCACCCTTTTTGAAATTCCTCTTATTCCTCGGCGTTCTAACATCAGTAAAATGTCATGCAAGTAATTAACTGATTCTGCTCTTTCGGTAACAGATCTAAATGATTCTTGAAGATGAATATAATATTTTATTAATCTAGTTTCATCTGTAGTCTGGATATTCGCTATAAACGATGATTTTCCAATCCCCGGAGGTCCCATTATAGCAATATAACCACTCTGAGTTTGTGAAACAACGCGATTAAAATCTTCAATAAGTGGATCATTTGGAATATAATCATCGGCAAGGTTGAAAAATTGTTGATTTCTCAATTCAAAAAATCTGTTCCATCCCAATTTAGACAATAGTTCGCTTCTAGTAATTTCAAGAGGTTCACCAGTTTCAGAGCGAAATACTTCTACAAGTAGAAAGTGATAAAGTTCATTAAACTCATCTGAGCTATCACTTGGTAAACTTTGATCGAAATCTAAATCACAATCTATTATAAATTGAACTAGCTGGCTTTCATCTAATCCAGTGATTGATAAAAATTTTTTCCAAACACCTTCCCAGCCAGGTGGTATGTTTTCTTTATAATTTTCAGGGTCGTTTTTGATTTTCAACCAAAAATGCATTAAAAAATGAGAGAAATGATTAGGAGTTGGAACAGTTCTATTGTTATCATCTTTTACGCTGTCATGAACTGAAGGGTGTTTATTTGTAAAGTAATGGACTTTTACGTCATTATTTCGACTTTTTAGCCTCTTCCACCCATCGACTAGTTCATCTAGAACTGAACATAAGTTGTTGAATGTAAAATTTCCAGGATGTAAATGCCATTTTATTTGATATGCATCTAATCTGTCCTCTGTGATAATTTGGAAATCATCTATACTACCAGCTGTTGGATCTACTAATCTAATTGCCTTTAAAGTCCCATTAAGTATCCTTTTATGTGTTAGACTTGTGATTAATTGGTATTGAGGATGATACCCTCTAATCGCCCTTCTCTCTCCTTCAGCAGGTGCATTTTCCATTGAATATTCCTCTTAATTATCCGATTCGCGTTCTAGTGACTTTTGATTACTTATCCTCACAATGAATTGGTTTTTCTAATAATTAATGTCTCTCCTCAATCTTCTCCTGTATCAATATTTTTCTGATAAAGAATATTTTAATATTTGGTTTTTTCAAGAAGTCCAAGTTCATGAAGTTTTTTGAAGAAATCTGGGTCAAAGGAAAGCAAGTATAATTGTTTTTTTTTAGTAAAATTATACATGCTATTCCATTTGCTATCTAATATAATGAGAGTTTCTAATTGCAAAAAAACCAACCATTAACCCAAAAACAATGGTTATTGCAGTAATAAATCTGATTATGGTTCTACTTCTTTTGTTGAAGGCGAAATTATCGGTATGGAATCCTTTCATAAACTGGACATTCCTCTGATCCATTTAACAACCAAATCTGAAAGAGAAGATCAAGAAAGATATGAATCTGAACGTATAATCAAAAATGCTGAATTCGATTCTAAGCCAATTATGGATCCTAGTTCAAAGAATTCTCTTGATCCAAATACCATTTCAGTCAAACATGATACCAATCCTTCTACTTCAAATATTAATAGTGGTAATGCATACTCATTTGGTCTTATTGTAGATTCTTATTTTGGATATTCTTAAAAACTCAAATAAACAATAAAAAACCGATAAGAAGATTTGATAGTGAACCTGATGATGTTCAAATTGTAAATTTTATTTTAAAAACGACTGCCATTATTATTTAAATAATAGAGGTTTTCGAAAGATTTATATAATTCTCAATGTAAACACAAGAATTAGTGCTGAAGAAGGTATTGATTACCTGAAAGTGCTAATGACAAAACACAGCTAGAATAAGAGGTGCATTCTTTTGGCTACTGATCCCACACTCATTCTTGCCCTTGGGCTTGGCTTCTTTGTTGCATTCACAATAGGAGCAAACGACGAAACAATGAGTCCTAGTGTAGGCGCTGGATTACTCTCTTTAAGTGCTGCAGTGTTTGTTGGAGGGGTATTCAATTTTATAGGAGTGTTTTTTTTAGGAGAATCAGTATCAAAGACTGTAGGAAATAGTTTCGCGACTCAACCATTGACTTTAACAATGGTTTTTGTAATACTCATATCAATGGCGATTTGGTTACTCATAGTTTCTTTGAAAGGAATTCCAATTAGTTCTACTCAATCCGTTGTTGGAAGTGTGTTGGGTGTTGTGCTGTTAGGGGGTGCTGGATGGGGTATTGGTTCTATTAATTTCGACACGCTATTCATGGTAGTTTCCAGTTGGGTTATTAGTCCATTGTTTGGATTAATTGGCGGATATTCTTGTTATTGGGGAATTAAGGAATTACGTGCAAGAGTAAAAACAAAAGGATATGATGATTATGAAAAGCAAGAAAAGATAGCCTCTTATGCTTTAGCATTATTCTTGATATTTACAGTATTTTCTCGAAGTGGTAATGACGTAGCAAAAGCTATAGGTCCACTAATGGTAGAAGGCCTTTTTTTATATAATCCTTTTCCTGCTTTATTTGCAGGAGGGCTAGGAATGTGTCTTGGTGTGATTGTATTAGGACGAAGAGTAGTTAAAAAACTAGCTACGGATATTGTTGCTCTTTCCCCTTCCTCTGCTTTAGCTGCGAGTATTTCTGTCTCAATAATTATGTTTGTAGGGACTTGGATGGGTATTCCATTATCAGGTTCTCATATATTAGTAGCTGCATTCATTGGAGTAGGCTTCGTGGAGAGAGAATCCGTAGACAAGGATTCGTTAAAAGAAATTGGCATAAGTTGGATCATTACAACCCCAATTTCAGCAATTTTCTCTGCAGTAATTTTTATTCTGTTCGGTGATATTATCACTGACATTTTAACTTGAATCTTTTTTTATATATTCAATAATATTAGTAATATTTTTCTGGCTTGGACTACCATTCTAGTCCCTTTTTCTTATTTATTACACATTCAGAGAAAATTACGAAAATCTCAAGCGAAATTTATTTCTTTTGGTGTTCTATCTTATAAAACAAGAAGTTCCATGATTAGTATTCCATTGTATAGAAGTGAATTTCAAACTGTAATATTTTTATATGAATAAACAACTTAAAATATCCTATCTTACATTAAAAAATCATATCAGAAAAAAAATATTAACCCTAAAGTACAATTCTCTTTAATCGGTCTTCAAATCCTGAATAAAATGCGTTTAATACTTGAAGTGATTGCATGTTAACCACATCAGCTTTGAATGAATATGGAATCCTCAAAATACTTCAATAGCTGTGAAATTCTTCAGAAGATATGGTAAAAGTAATATGATAGGAATTAAATGGAAATAAACTCCATGCCAACATCAAAGAAGAGGAAAACCCAATTTAAAAAAATAGAGGAAAGACTAGAAACATTCCAATCTATCTTAGATTCTTCTCCAGATGCTATAACGTATTTTGATTCGAATTTAAATTTGCTATACATAAACCAAGCTGGATTAAATAGATTTATTGATGAAATTAAAAGAGAAGCTATAATTGGAAAACATATGAGAGAAATATTTCCAGGTATAGAGCATACAGATAGGTTCAAGAAATATAAAAATGTTCTTGAAACTGGTGAACCTATAATAATTGAGGAATATAGGTCTCTTCCTAGATTTGGTGATCGATTTATATCCCTTCGGGTTTTCAAAATAAAGGATGGCTTAGGGCTTATTTCAAGAGATATTACTGAATACCAAAAGATTAAGGAAGCTCTTCGCGAAACTGAACAACAAGCTAGAACTTTATTTGAAAATATCCCCATTGGTCTTTATCGAACTACTCCTGAAGGGGAGATTCTTGCAGCTAATCCTGCTTTTGTTAAATATGTTGGATTTTCTTCTTTTGAAGAAATTGCTTCTAAAAACGTGAATGAAATAGCCTCGATGATAGATTATCCACGAGAACGTTATATGAAGGAATTAAATGATAAAGATGAGGTTACTGGATTAGAATTCCAGATGAAAAAACTTGATGGCACTATAGTTCATTCTAGGGAGAATGTTCGAGTAATTAGAGATTATAGTGGTAAAATTATTTGTTACGAAGGTTCTTTCGAAGATATTACTGATCAAAAGAAGATTGAAAAAGCATTGGAAGAGGCTAAAGCAAAATATCAGATGCTTCTAGAAAAACAAAATGAAGCAGTAGTATTTGAAGATGCTCATGGAGTAATTACATATGCAAATCCAAGAATATTAGAATTACTAGGTTATACAGAGGAAGAGTTAATTGGACAACACTGGAGTTTCGTTGTTCACCCAGATTTTGTTGAATTTGTAAAAGCAGAGTCTGCAAAGAGGCCCATGGGGGTTAGTGGTACTTATGAAAGTTGTCTTCAAGCTAAAGATGGTAGACGTATTCCGATTATTATTTCAGCTACCCCTATTTTTTCAGACTTAGGAGAATTCGAAGGTATTCTAATATTCAATACTGATATAACTGAAAGAAAAAAATTAGAAGAGACTCTTCGTGAAAGTGAAGCTGCGATTAAAAATGAGAAGGCGAAAGTTGAGACAAATCTTGAGCATTTTCCAGAAGGAATTTTAATCTTAGAGATGAATGGAGACGTTTACTTATCTAATCATAGATTTAAATCATATTTCAAGAAAATTTATCAGCAAAAAATCCCCCAGTCTATAAATGAATTTAAAAACCTTGGAAATGTGTTCGGAAATACGATTGCAAAGCTTTTTCTGAAGAAAGAACGAACATTGGAAGTAATTGAACCTAAAAAAGGTTTTTATCTCGAACTAGCATCGTCTATTGTAATGAATACCTCAAAACAGCCTATAAACTTTAGTATTATTGTTAGAGACGTGTCTCCTTACGTAGAATTCGATAATATACGGAATAATTTTGTATCTACGGTATCACATGAATTAAGAACACCAACTAATGCAATACAACTTGGAATAGAAACTTTAAAGAAATATAAATCTCTTTTAAGCGATAAGGACAGAGAAAAGCTACTAGATACAATAGAAAGGAGTACGATTGCGCTTTCTACCTTGATTGAAGATCTTTTGGTTATTTCAAGAATCGATGCTCAAAAGATGCAAATTAAATGGGAGGAATATTATTTATACAACATAATTAATGAAGTTCAACGACAATTGAATCCAATATTAAATGAAAAGAACTCACAACTGTTAATTGAAGGGAACTTGGAAACCGAATTATATGGTGACCCTCAACGGGTGGAACAAATCATTCGTATCCTTTTAGATAACGCGATCAAATATTCACCTTCCAATTCGATAATCCGCCTTAGAATTAAGGCTAATTATGATGGTAAATTGAATCCTTCATCCCAAGACGGAACATTGCTTCAAGTAGTAGATAAAGGTAGGGGAATACCCTCAACTGATTTACCCCATCTTTTTGAACGTTTTTTCAGAGCAGGTAATGTAGCAGATATTAGTGGAACAGGTTTGGGTTTAACTATTGCTAAAGAGCTATTAAACCTACACGGTGGCCAAATTTTCGTTGAAAGTGAAGTTGGTATAGGGTCTACATTTAGTATTTTTCTTCCACATATGGGAAATCCCCCTAAAATCGAATCTTGAAGAGTAATTCATTTTTTTTAATAGAATACATAACCAAAAGTCTGTATGTCACATGGAAACAGGTATGGATTCGACAAATGAGTTGGACGAAAGATTTAAAAGATTTTTTAATACTTAAAAATCCATCAAGGAATACTGAGATTAGTAGGGAATAGCTGGATTATCATACCTCAATTACAAACAATTTTTTCTGTAACATTGATCATCAAGGTTAGAAAAATTGGTATTAAATTCTAATTTGAGTTTGTATCATCTGTTGGACACAAATCATGGATATTCAAGAAAAGAGACAAAAAAAAGTAATAGAAACCTATTTCCCCTTTTCTATTGTAAGTGAAATCGCTTACAAAGAGAGTAATGCAAAGCGTTTTTATCGTCCAGTATTAACTCTTGGGAAATGGTTTGCACGTAGGTTAGGTTCAGTATTTAGATCTATTCTCATTTATGCTGCATTAACTCCTGTAAAAGATATTCATCAAAATAATAAGAAACAATGGGAAGATTTTTGGGAATTGTATTTAAAGGAGCATTCATTCCAAGATTTTGCTATTCTAGATCCATTTATGGGAGGAGGAACAACTATTATTGAAGCTATTAGATTAGGATTTGGAAAGATAATTGGTGGAGATTTAAATCCTATTGCTTGGTTTATAGTGAAAAAAGAAATTGAAGATGTAAATATCGATGCTTTAAGAGATGAATATGACAAAATCTCTTCAAAATTGCGATCTAATATTCTCAAATATTACAAAACAAAGTGTACACAGTGTTCAGATGAAGCTGACGTCATGTATTACTTTTGGATTAAAGAAATTAATTGTGAGAAGTGTAAGGAAATATTACCTCTATTTCGAGGTTATATATTCGCTTATGACAAGAAAGACTCATCTGGAACTTCATTTATTTGCCCCAAATGTGAAACAATATTTCAAGCAACTCCTACTAATAAACTCAATTGTCCTGAATGTAAATACAGTTTTGATTCTTCTACTCGTATGGCAAAACATGGAAGATACTATTGTTCACACTGTGGACATTCAGCTAAAATTGTTGAAACAAATTTAACCCAGGGTCGTCCAGTGGAAAGGATGTATGCAATTGAATATTATTGTTCAAAGTGTAATGCTAGAAAGTATAAACAAGCCGACAAAGAAGATTTTCAATTGTATAAAGAAGCTTCTGAGGAGTTTGGAAAAATCAAAAAAGAACTACCTATTCCTGAGCAGGCAATTCCTATAGGTGCAAAAACCCAAGAATTATTAAACCATAGAATTCTTTCTTTTCAACACATGTTTAATTCCCGACAATTATTATCTCTTGGGAAACTATTAAAAGAGATTTTACTTGTACAAGATCAGAATGTTAAAGAATTCCTATTAACAACTTTCTTAGCAACATTAGAGTACAATAATTTATTATGTGAATACCATCGTAAAAATCATTATGTTTACAACTTGTTTCGTAAACATGCATTTCCAGCTACTTTGAATCCTGTAGAAAACAATGTTTGGGGAACAAAATATGGAACTGGGACTTTTAAGAATTTTTTTGAGAAAACAGTAAGAATTAAGAAGTACTGTAAATCTCCTTACGAAACTTATATTACTAATAACGGTAGTACAAAACGAAAATCAATGGAACGTTCAATAAAAGGAAATATTGTTTCATCTTATACTGATTTATTAAAAAACCCTTCAAAAAATATATTCCTTTATTGCAGTTCATCAGAAACTCTACAAATTCCTGATCATAAAATAGATTTAGTAGTAACTGATCCTCCATATTATGATAATGTTCAATATTCAGAATTATCAGATTTTTATTATGTTTGGCTGAAATTAGCATTGAATGATGTTTATCCATGGTTTAACACTTCCTTAACCCCAAAGAAAGAAGAAGTAGTTAAAAATATCAAAATGGGGAAAACAGGTGAAGACTATCAAAAAGGGCTTCAAACTGTTTTTAGTGAAGTTTCAAGGGTTTTGAAACCTAATGGTCTGCTAATTTTAACATTTCACCATAAAAAAACAACAGCTTGGACATCATTGATCCATAGCCTTCTAGATAACAACTTCTATATTACTGCAGTTTATCCTGTCTATGCAGAGATGAAAACTAGTACTCAGATTCGTGGTACAAAGAGTATTGAATATGACGCGGTTTTTGTGTGCCGAAAGCAACTGATTTCAGGAAGTAAACAGCAGATTGAATGGGATGGATTATTAATTGAGATTAGGCGAAGTGTTGAAGAAAAAATGAGACACTTAACTGAAAAAGGTAGAACTCTCTCTGAAGAAGATCAAGTAGTAATTCAGTTAAGTATCGGATTGAAATTTTTCACTCAAAAATATCCATACATAGAGTATAAAGGAAAAAATATGACATTGAATGAAGCTTTAGAATTTCTAGCAACTTTATTCTAGTCAAATTACTCTAGAGCAGATTTTTCTTCCAATATAATATACCTATTGAGGTACTGCTTTTTTATCATAAATCCATCTGGTTAAATACATGTAAGGTGTGTCTATTAAGCCATAGATCCATTTCATAATCAATTGGCCTTGTGTTATTGTGATTAAGAGATCAATATCCATTACATATTCTGATCCACCTAGAATATTAAGAATAGAAGGGAGGATATAAAATGCTAATGGTATAAAAAGAAAAGTGTCTAAACCTAGACTTAAGATATCACTAAATACATTTCTAATCCATAAGTACTTCCACCATTCTTTTCCTCCTTGTGTTTTATCTGATATCCATAGCTTAATCTTATCATAAACCCAAGCATCGAAACGTTCACTAATAATAAAACTGATCCATGAAGCAATAGTAATTGTTGGTACAATAGCAAATGCAGTTAAGGGATCTGTATCTGTAGCAGGTGGAATGCTTGCAAGTATTAATAAAATCACCATAAGAACTTGACTGAGGAATGCTATCCAAATCATTTCATAGACAGCTTTACG
>JAUUVJ010000206.1 GCA_030589605.1 Candidatus Hodarchaeota archaeon
GTGAGCTATCCAAATGAATGAGGAAGAAGAAAAACAACAAATTATCACAATTATTACTGATTTTTTTTAAGTAGACAGAAATCGGATTGAGAAACTATATGAAAAAACACAGAAAGATGATGGAGTCATTATCCACATATTGCGGGCTGCCTTTCTCTTAAAGACTGCAGCGAGTCAGGAAATCTCGATTGGGGAAAAAAATAATCAAGAAAATTATATTCCCTTGGAATTTGTAAAAAGTTCAATTCAGTTGGCCTTACTAGTAAGTGCAATTGAAACAATAGGAGCTCCTTCAAAATATAGAAATTTTAATCAGTGGTTAAATAAGAAGTTTTTCATCCCAAAGGAAAAGAAATGTACCAGAAAAGAAATTAACAGAGCGTGGCAAAAGTATAATGAAATTTATGGCAATACGAAGTCATTTCGAGATGTCATTTTAAATTCAGGGATGGATAAACTCCTCTCGGAGTTTTTTCTAGCTCAAACAATCCGATTATATGATTACCCTTCTTCTTCAGAAGATTATGAAGAAACAATACAAGTAAAAGACTTAAAAAATCCAGAAATAATTGCAGATACCACAATTTATCTATATCAAGATAATAAGTCATTTTTTGTTTATAAAAAAGAAGGATACTATGAATTATTGGACTTAAGTGAAAAATCTACGACCCGATATAAAATCTTTGACCTTTCGGAGTTAAATGAATATTATATCAAAATAGACAATTTTGAAGGCTTTTCAGAGGTTATTACTCTAAAGAAAAAGAGTTTAAGAAAATTTCTAAAACTCAAACTCAATTATATTTACCATTTGAGATCAGGTTATTATCATACAGGGAAAAATATTGTGAGTAAAAAGACACATTTCATGCTACATGCCCCATGGAGCGGTACAGATGGTAAAAAGTATTCACCAATGATCACCCATCTATTAGTACCTTTATTTTGGAAACTAACACAGAAGGTCATAATTTCTGCTTGGGAACAGAAAGTGGAACTAAAAAATTAAGTTTTCTCTTGAATTTGTTTAACAATGAAGTCTAAATTAATCTTCACAAAATTTCTAATATTATCCTCAATATAACTATTATGAGCTACGAGGTTTCTTATCTTTTGAAGTTCAGATATTTTTGATGTAATCCATTTTAAATCTGGAAATACACCTTTAAATAACTCCCAATTGTTTCCAATGAGTTTCTCAATGTCAGTAAGGTCTAAATAGAAAAGATCTGATTGACCGCGTAAAGGTAACCATAAATGTTTTTCTTCATCTCCTTTCCTGTTAGTGATTTTTCTTTTCATCTCTATAGAAAGTACTAATTGACCCTTCTGTTGATATTTATTTAATAGCACCCTTAAACAATTTTCTATGAAATAAATGTATAGATAGACTTCTACCATTTCTTTTCCTTTTTTCATTATATCAGCAGGAATAATAGTATGTTTCAACTTTTTTGGTGAGAGAGAAACGATAATTTCATCTATGTGTGAATCGAGAGTCTTTTTTTGATCATCATCATATGCTTTAACTAAGGGTTTGTAATCAACATAGATATCGTTAAAAGCTTCTGGCCTTGGATGAACAGTACGAAGTGCTCTCTCAATGTTGATCACACATGATTACAATTTTAAGCCAATTATCAACTCTAATTCAATGATTCCTCTTGATCCAAATACAATTTCAATCAAACATGAAACCAACACTTCTACTTCAAATATTAATACAGATATTGCATTCTCATGAAGCTATGAATCCTGAAGTTGAATATGATACAAAACAAATTCCTTAAAAACTAATCAAAAGTAAAAATAAATCATAACGAAACAGGCAGAGAAATGCTCGCTAGAGGTGTAATTGAGGGAGGAAATATGCTACCTGAAGCAGCATACCCTAAATTGGTATGGGTTTTGGGACATACAGGATTTCCACCAGATTTAGATGAAGTTAAAAGATTAATGTAAACAAATTTTGTTGGTGAATTGACCAAACGCGAAACAAGATTTGGATTCAGTATTCTTCAAGGTATCGAACCAGGTATTGAAAACCTATTTGAAGCATTATAACACATTCTGGAATATACAAGCCTCAATCAAAAGTAGTATTATATTTTTTCTAAGACAAAGCTGTATAATATATAGCACTCAAATCAAACTAGAAAAGCTATTCATTGCTGCTCTTTCAAGAGATATCCAATATAATAGAAAATTATCGTGAATTTTCTATAAGCAGACTTTTTCAGCTAGAAACTAATTTTTAACCGACGAAAATCTGCATTTATTCCAAACTATTCTCGGTGGTGTATTTTTACATTTTATCGCCTTTATAAGTATTGATGTAAGATAGTACTTAGGTAATACCTAATCTAAACTTATTTAAAGACAAGAAAGAATTAATTACATGCCCAAAGTAACAAAGAGGAATTTGAATTGGAGTCACAAGACCTTGATTTAAATAAACTAGTGAAAGAATTCTTATCATTTCGAAAATTTGCCTTTGAATCAAATGTTGTTGTAAGAGGAAAAAATGACAAAAAGGTCGAATTCTCCTACTTAGTTCATGGTACATCAGGTAAAAAGGTAGATCTTACCGAAAAAATTGGAGTAATCGTAAAAGATTGGTCTAGAAGCTGTGGTTACAATGTTATATTAGAAGCAGAACGATTACAGGAAACTTCAGGATTGAGTAAGGTAATGGTAGTTGCTAACCAATTTTCTGGAACTGCGAGAGAGCTTGCAGAGAAATTGGGAATATTGACCCTTACAAATGGGGAATTAATTTCTATTAAAAGTATGTATGGAAAATCTTTTTCCTTTGATGCTTAGTTTTTTCCAATATCAGTTAAATATCGGCGAAAATAGGAACAGATCTCTCTTTACCATTTACAACAACAAAAAAAGGGAATGATGAACTATCCAAATGACGAGAACAGATATCCTCAATTTCTGCTAATGCAGTTTCAATATTATTATTTTTTTCAGACATATGAGATAGAATGACAATACTAGGACGAGTTTCGCAAATAAATTTAGCAGCATCCCAATTAGATAAATGTCCTTTAGAACTTAAAATACGCTGTTTCAAAAACGGAGGATAGTCACTTTTAAGAAGAAGATCAAATGAGTGATTTGATTCAAGAATGAGAATTTTAACATTACGGAAACCATCCATCAAATAGGAATTTAGTTCACCACAATCCATTAAGTGTCCTACAATTGGTTCTCCTTTTGTAGATTTAATTAAATAAGCAACAGGGTAAATTGCATCATGAGAGATTTCATAAGGTACCACTATCAAGTTTTTTCCTAATTCAAACTCCTCTCCTATTTCTATGAATTCAGCATCAATATTGCCTGCTTTTTTCTTAATCTTCTGGTAAGTATCGAATGGTAACCAGAATCTAAGTTTGTGCTTTTCAGATAACGATTTTATACCACTGATATGATCTATATGTTCATGTGTAATTATTACTCCGTTTAACTCTGATATTTCTTCTCCTATTTCAAATAACTTTTTTTTAATTTTACTCACACTGATACCAGCGTCAATCAAATATCTCTCTTCCCCGATACTAAGAAAAGTTGAATTTCCTTTTGAATCAGAGGCTAAAACGCACAATTTCAGTTTTGTTATTCTACACGCACTCCTTTAAGTCTTTTTTAATTAGAATTATCTTTGTATTATAATTTATCAATGTAAATTTAGCTATGTCAATAAATTTTGAATAACTCTAATGCATTCATATTAAAAATCTTTACTTTTTCCTCATAAGTGAGAATTGGACTATTCTCAATGATCTTTCTTGAATGTAACATTGAAGTTCCTTGAACTACTGGAGAGTCAGATCCGAATAAAATTTTCTGAAAATCGCAAGTATTTCGTATTTTATCAACGATAGCTGGAATTTCTAACTGATATGTCACAGCTGAAGTATCAAGAAAAATATTGTCATTAGTCTTCATCATTTCAATTACAGCATTAAACCAAGACGAATCATCTGTTTTTCCATATCCTCCAAGATGTGCAAAGATTATTTTATTCTTTGAATGCTTTTTAACAAGTTTAACCCAATTTTTAGGATGAGAATTCTGAACACAGCGTAATGTTGGGATTTCCCAAGGACCTGGATCCTGTCCAAGATGAATTAAAATAGGCAAATCAAATTTTCTTGCGAATTTGAAAATTTTATTTAATTTCTTATTCTTTTGTGGATCAAAGAATTGTAGCGTCTGAATTAATTTAATCCCATTTAATTTGAGATTTATTATCTCTTCCAATTTAGTATTTACATACTTTTTATCTTTAGATGGATTCACAGATCCAAAACCAATAAATCGATCTGGATATTGGCTAACTAATTTAGCTACAGCAGTATTTGATGTCTTTCCTACCTCTAATATTCTTTTCATGGTTTCAATTACTTTAAAATGATCCATGAAATAAGAATAAGCAAAAAGATCATCAATAGTTTCATCTTTTAATTTTGAATCAGTATCGAAAACTTCAGGATCCAAATCAAGAGCTAAAAGTACTGCTTTCGATATTCCTGACGCATCCATTTCCTTTATTAGAGTTTTACCAGATGTTAAGCCTCTGATTGGATGAACATGGCTATCAATTACATTTATCGTTTCCAATTTAGGAGATACATCTGGATTCATTTGAATATTAAGCTTTGAAGAAAGTATTATTATTCCTTTGCAAAAATTATATTAGATAAGGAATGAGCTTACATCAAGAAGCTTTTTTCGCTGAATGGAGCTTAATTATCATGTCTATCTCTGATCTATCAAAACGGGAAAGCGTCAAATTAAGACGATTATTATTTCGTAAATCCGAAAAAGACGAAAAAGAAGATCCTTCAAAGGGTAAATATAAATTCTACGTGTTAAAAATGTCATGGGATCAGGGGTTTGATGCAATTAAACATTTTGAAGAAATTATTGAAAACGATGAATTCCTTAAAAAAGTTGAAATTCGAGAACTTAATCCTGAAAAAGACGCTCATGATTTCATTAGAGGATATAATCGAGCTTTCATCACAGCACCAGATCCTTATCGATCACTATCATTATCAGACGTACAACATTTTGATCCAAATTCAACGTTCGTAGCTTCATTGTATGGAAAAATAATTGGGTTTATTTTTTTAACAATAGAACCCTTAATTAAGCAAGGGATTACGCTTGGAAATCAAGGAATTATAGCTGGGTTAGGAGTCGATCCTCGCTATCGTAGAAAAAAAATTGCTTTTTTACTTGCTTCAAAAGCAGCACAATACTTTACTGATCACAATGTATTAGAGCTAGTTTGTGAGGTTTATCATGAAAATAGTGTTAGTTATAGCTTTATAAGAAATTTTGGTATGACCCGTACTGGTACGATTTATCTCTGATTAAAATTATTAGAATTTTAATAGATATTTCAATGATTATTTGAAATTAGATAGAAATGAAATTCCAAACTTATCTCTAAAAAAGATTTAAATTTGAACAAATTAGTTTAGACTAAAAAAAAAATAATGAAATCAATATTGGAGATATTTCTACTTGGAATAATGTTGAATTTCTCCAAGGTTTTTTAGCACATATTACGATAATGATACTTAAGATTATTAATTTAATAACCCGTTAATTAGTAATAGTGAATAATATGGATTTGGATGGTTATTTTAGTTGCAAACAATAGAAAATCAACTTAAATTAACACATTCTAAAAAAAGAAGTATTCTTATTGTCGAAGATGAACGGGATATTGCAGATTTATTAACATTAGTTCTCACAAAAGAAGGATACATTGTAGAAAAGTCTTTCACAGCAAAAGAAGCCAATTGTTTTTTAAAGTCTGCGTTAAATTTACCTGATTTAATTCTACTTGATATTAAAATGCCAGGATTGAATGGAATTGATTTTTGTCAAAAACTCAAGCAATCTAAAAAGTATTGTCATATCCCAATTATCGTGATTAGTGCTTTAGTTTTACCTAAAGATATAGAACTTGGATATGCTTGCGGAGCTATTGATTATATTGTGAAACCGTGGAATAATGATGATCTCCTATCAAGAATAAAATCTCGTCTCTTATCTCAATAATATTTCATTTAATTCGATTTTTAAATTCTGATGAAATGATATTAATTATTCTTTTTCTGTTTTGGAGAGTTAATTCCAGTACTGTTGTATCTTGTCTATTTTTTATGTTCAATATAAAGGGTAGGTTATATAACGAAATCGTGGCTATAAGAAATGGTTTTTTATCTAAAGCAAACAGAATAGATTCCTTGAATTTAGATGAAAATAGTTCCATTTTCCCAATTTCGTCACAAAAGAAAATTTCTGCTTCCTTATAAAATTCAGGAATAGTAATTGTTTCAATATCTGAAGTAAATACCATATAACGGCCTAACTTATGATATTTTAAATGAGAATGAGTCTTATAAAAGTAATTGCTCGTAAGAGCAAGAATTCCTGTTTCGCCCTCCAAAGTCCGAATATTGAATCCTATTCGTTTCCCTTTCTTAAGAATTTCTTCAGTATAGAACCCTGCAACAGAATAATTTTCCTTTGCGATTAAAATGAGATTCTTAATCAGAGTTGTTTTTCCGCTTCTTGGCTTTCCTGTAATTAAAATATGACTATTCATTTTTGGAACCGTGATACTTCCATTAAACACTTCATCTTAGCTTGTAATTGTGGTGAGAGAGAATTTATATCTTTAATAGAAGATAAAAACGATTTTAATATTTGTAAAAAGATAGTTACAAATTCAGCTTGATCCATTCCAGAATTACTTAGTTCTCGCAGTGCATCAATCAGAATAGGGCAATTTTCAACTGTTAAAAAAGCTAAGGCTTGGTTTAAATTATCAGCAAGAGCCTTTTGACAATCAATTTGAATTTGACCCATAAAATCAGAATCTACATAAAGTAATCCTTGATCCTTTGACATCAACCAGTGATTCTGATTAAAATCAAGTAGAATTCCAGCTTTTGAAGCATACCAAAGGATCTCCATTAAATCCTTAATTTCAGCGAGATTTGAAAATTGACAAACTGGAGAGAAAATGAATTGTTGAAGAATAATAAGCAGATGTTTAGTGCCAAGGAAATAAGTGGCTGGGTAATGTTCTCTTAGTGCTTGGAATAA
>JAUUVJ010000262.1 GCA_030589605.1 Candidatus Hodarchaeota archaeon
AAATACACCTCTGGGTATGATTCCCTACATATTGGTTTATTATCTCAAATTAGATGGATGGATTGTTAATGATATCCAAATTTGGTTCAAGGTGAATCATATGCCATCTAGTGTTAAAAATCGATTCACGAATACTTACGAACCCATATTTGTCTTAACTAAGAGTGAATCCAATTATTATTCTGATTATAGAAAGAACAAGAATATCAGTAATATCTTGAAAGTTCCTCTACAACCTGTTCCCTATAAACACATGGCTACTTTTCCTGAGAAGTTAATTGAAAGATTACTAGAACAAGGTCTACCAAATGATGCCTTAATTCTTGACCCTTTTGCAGGTTCAGGAACAACTTGTAAAGCTGTTCAAAATATTTCAAAGGGATACTTTAACCAAGTTAAAATGAGTTCTATCCTCATAGAATCATTTAAAGATTATATAAATATAATAAAGAAACGATGCAATATAAAAACAAGTCAGATCAAGAAAATACCATTCAAGGATTATTCCCTATCCACCTTGAATTACAAACTCGTCATTCCAACATATATAGATGATAACAACCTTTTAGATACTCTTAATGTCAAACCAGGTTTAAATATTACTAAGATTTTTACTGATTCTAAACAATTTGGGTCTTTTATTCCTAGTTTGTTTGATGACACTCTTATAAACGTGTTGGATGACAAAGGCGTTCTTTTCCTCGGTTTACCTAACCACAATATTGAAAATATATTCACTATTACAAAACTAAACCAGAAAAATTGGATAATTAGGAATATGATAGTAGTTCCTCAAAATAATGATTGGTTTCCAATTTTCTTTGTTGTTAAAGACATAAAATCGGTAAAATACAAATTTAATCTTGATGCAATAAGGATCGCACATAAACAATCACAAGAAGCAAACTGGAATAAAACTGATTTTATTGGTTATAGGGTAGTAAAATCTCAAGCTTACTTCAAAACTCCAGATTCAGGAATAATAACAGAAATATTATCAAAATATAATAATGGATTACCAAAATGGATGGTAGTTAATTGGAATATTTCAAAGACTCATTCATTAGAAGAAGTTATTGAAAACTCTGGAGAATCAAATCAAATCTGTATGTATTGTCGGAATTGTAAGGCAGAATTAAGTGACTATTACCATTATAAAGATAAAAGCACATGTAAAAATTGTAAAGCTCAATTATGGCAAGAAGTTAACAGCATACCAATTCTAGAGGAAAAATTTCAAAGAAATGAACCTGAATATCAACATAAACCTATTGAGATTCCTATAAGAAAAATCATGAAGAAAAATTACGTTGGAAAATTTGTTGATACAGATAAAATTAACCTTGGACAATCTCCTGGTGCAAGAGTATCAGTAAACGAACAATTCTTCTCAATGCAAAGATATTACCAAGTTAAGCAAGATATGATCTGTGATTACTTGAACCTTAACCGTAAAAAGATAGGATTAACAAAAAAAGATTTAACAAACAAATATCCCCCAGAATATAAACACACATGCGGACACTGGTTAAGAAAAGATATGGGGGGATCACTCCCAAAATATGAAGATTTACTAAAATTAAAAGAAATACTTAACCTTGAAGGAAATTACATTAAGTACATTAGTAGAATGGGAGTAAAATTACAAACTGTAATTGCAGAAAAAAAGGGGAAAAATCCTGGGGATTTTTTGGATATTCCACTGAAAACAATTTATGCTATGTTAAAAAATTCAACTAATTAAAATATAACCACGCCTTATTAGGTTAAACTTGATAAAGAATCAGAAAATAATCATAATCTAATTAAACAAATGTCATTAAATTAACAATCTGGTTTGAAAATAATGCCTCGGTGGATGTATTTAATTAATCCCGAAGCAGGGGATAATAAGCACGAAATCGCTAGAGAAAGCGAAAAAGAAAATCATGGTACAATTGGAAAATACTTATTTTTTTCAGATGATAAGGGAAAATTAATAGACCTTGGAAAAAAAATAATGTCAAAATATGAATTATATATTGCAAAAGTACCTTTAACTAAGCTACCTAAACCCATACCTGGAAAAGGATTTGTTATATGTCTTTACGATACCAGCCCTAAATTAGTAGACGAACTAGAAAAATACGCTGATAATGAAAAAATAATGTACGGACATTGGAAAACCGATGCAGATACGATAGCAAATCATATTTGAATGATCTGTTTTTGTTATCAAGTGTTACGTAAAAAATCTAGCAGTAATGGATTTACTTCATTTGAACGGGTATACTGTGGCATATGACCACAATTTTTTATCGTATGGAATTTAAGAGAGGGAATAAGAGTACATGCTTTCTTACTGGTCGAATAGGGAATGACAGGATCTTTATCTCCCCAGAAAAGCTGTAATGGAATATTCAATTTCCCAATTCTTTCATATATTTCACTTAATCCTGTGAAAGATGTGTTGACTAATGTAGATAATATTGCCTGCATATAACCTTTATAATCCAATTGTCTAGTAAATTTTTCCATATAATCATCTATATTATCATATAAGATAAAATCTCGACGCTGTGCGTCTAAAATTATTTTATACCCGAAAAATTTCGCAATAATCCTATTCAAAAGTCGTATCCTTAAAATAGAAAGAAAAAAGGGTATTTCTGTTGGTAATCCTAGAGGAGCTACCAATATAAGTCTTTTTATTAAATCTGGATATCGATCTGTGAAAGCAACAGAAATCCCTCCACCCATTGATAAACCAATTAGATTAAACTTAGATATACTGAATTTGTCTAGTAATTCATAAAGTTGCTGAATAAACAAATTATAGTCATATTTTATCTTAGGACGATCAGAATAACCTCTACCATATAAATCATACCTTATTACTCTAAATCCCTCTTTAGCTAAGAATTCAAAATTGTTATCCCAAACAAACATTGGAGAGGAAAAACCATGGACTAAAACTATGGCCTCTGCTTGTTCTGAACCCTTAATTTCATAATGTACATATCCATTAGAAAGATCAATAAACTCCCCTGGTAACTGTTTACGAGATTCATCATTTAATTCAAGTGTTTCATATGTCATCTTTAAAAATGCTCCTATTTCGACAACGAGGTGTAAAAAGTTCTAAAATCAAGCTTATAATGCATTAGGGATATTTTTTTTTATGTACAATATTGATTCTTTGACTTCTTCAGGGTTTAACTCAAATACAATGGGGCCTTTAAAATTCCTTTCTAATAAATCATTCAACAAATCCCTTACTGGTAAATCAAAATAGCCAAGAGGTTTATGATCAATTCTAGGTAATCTGCCATCATGAAGATGAAGTTCAACAATCCGATTATAATATCTTTCAACGAATTCTAGAACACCACCATTCAAATATCCAGAAAATCCAGCCAGAAGATGACCAGTATCAAAACAAATACTTAAATCAAGCTCTTCAATACATTCCTCCATTTGATCAAAAGGAAATTCTACATTTTCAACAGCTAGCTTACGTGGTACAATTTTAGTCTGAATAAGTATCTCTTCAAGGCTTTCCTTTGCTAGGTTAGCGATATGTTGGTTTAAAAAGATTTTACCTAATTCAGGAAGATCAATCTGAGCAAATTCTGAAACAAAGGCGCCTGTAGCATGTATCACCCAACAAATAGGGTTTAAAGGTTTAGTTAAATTGATAGCATCAACAATACAATCAATAGAGGCTTTTCTTATACGTAAATTAGGAGTAGCAAGTTCAATTCCCCATAAGGGTAAATGAACACTGCAAGAATAGTGATTAAGCGTTTTAAAATCAGTAAGTTTTGTTATTACATCAGCGTTTAGTAAATCAGGAAGTACATATGCTAAATCACAAGTAATCTCAAAATGCTGAAATAATGCTTCTGTTTGCTGAAAGGTAGAAACGACTACATTAATATACTTTATTGCGCTTATATCGAGATTTCCTTCTTTTTTTCTTTTTTACTTAAATAGATCAATCTAAGAATGTCCAATAATTGGATGAGGTTTGTAAGGTTCCTCGAGTTGATTAATTTCATCTGATGATAGTTGAATATCAAGTGCTTCAACAGCTTGTTCAAGATGTTCCATTTTCGTAACTCCTACAATAGGAGCTGTAATGTACGGTTTAGAGAATAACCAAGCCAAAGCAATTTGAGCAGGAGTTACTCCTTTTGTTGTCGATATCTCACAAATTGCATCAACCACATCGAAATCTTCCGATCTAAAGTACCTAGTTTTAAGATAAGAGTCATATTTAATTCTTTGAGACTCGTTCTCTGTGTTTCGTTTGTATTTCCCTGTTAGAAATCCTCTACCTAATGGACTCCATGGTATAATCCCAATATTCTGATCCTGACACAAAGGTATCATTTCTCGCTCTTCTTCACGATACACTAGATTGTAATGATTCTGCATAGTAGAAAAGGGTTCTAAATTCAATGTTTCAGCTTTCCATAAGCTCTTAGCAAATTGCCATGCGAACATTGAACTACCTCCAATGTGGATAACTTTCCCCTCTTGGATTAGAAGATTAAGTGAACGTAAAATCTCCTCAATTGGTAGATTTGGATCAAGTCTATGGATTTGATATAGATCAATATGGTCTGTTTGAAGCCTCTTCAACGAGTCTTCTACAGCATGTTTAATGTGATATCTTGAAAGGCCACTTGTATTAGGTTTGGGAGTTGGGGTTAATTTAAAACCTTGTAATGGAAAATATACCTTTGTTGCAAACACAATATCATCACGATATCCTTTTAAAACTTCACCCGTGATTTCCTCAGATCTTCCTGCTGAATAAACATTGGCTGTGTCAAAAAAATTGATCCCTAGATCAATAGCTTTTTCTATTATAGGACGAGAAGCATCCAAGTCTAATGTCCACTTGGATACAGTAGGATTGCCAAAAGACATCATACCTAAACAAATACGACTAACTTGAAGACCTGTTTTCCCTAATAAGACATATTTCATGCTTAATTTCTACCTCAATCATATCAATATTATAGATATTATATCTCTGATTCTTGATTTAAAACAGTTTTTCCGAAAACTAGATTTGATAAGTAATTGATAAGAAACTTGATAGGCACATTCCGAATAACGAGATCTCATCTGGTGATAGAAATATGAGATGTCAACTGGTTTTTAATACATGGGAAAGCCGAGCTTTTATTGCAAAAGCTATTTTAAATCATCCCCAAATCATGAAATATATTAAAGACGGGGTAATTGGTATTGGACGAGGTATAACAAATGCTTACATTATTAAGGAACTATTAAATACCACAGGAAATTCAGATTTTGAAATTGATCTAAATAACTACGTTGCAGGTGTTGTAGATGGTTCATTATGGGTTAGTGATCCAAAAACTCGTACTGCAGAGATGGCATTTTATCAAGGGAAACCAAAATTTATACCAATAAATGAAGCTCTTGAAGATTGTGATATTATATTAAAAGGAGGCAACGCTTTAGGTCCTGATTGGGTAGCTGGTGTGCTCTGTGCTCATCCAGCGGGTGGTACAATCGGTAGTGTATATGCTACTGCGATATCTAGAGGAATTCAAATTATTGTACCCATATCTATTGGAAAAATGATTCCTTTTCCAATAACCGATATTGTACCAAGTTTGGGTGGTCAAAAGAATATTACTATGGCAAGAGGTCTTCCTGTATCCTTATTTCCAGTTATAGGTGGAGAAATATTTTCAGAAATTGAAGCAATCGAAACCCTAGCTACTGTCGAGGTTTATCCCATAGGAGCTGGTGGTGTGTATCAAGGAGCAGGAGCAACAATATTCGAAATTTCTGGCCCTGAAGCTGAAATCAATAAAGTTCTTGAGGTTTATGAAGCAATCAAAGATACTGAACCATTGAAGATCAATCTGAAACCTCACTAATCCGAAATATTATAAAAACAATACTTATCCTCTCTTTTTTCTTTTTTCTAATAATCAAGAGAGAAAAAGAAAATTCTTGGTGTGTATTTCATTCCAACTTATTTTCTCATCCTCCAAAATAAATTTTATCCATCAATTCTCATCACTAAATATAAGCTACTGATTCATCGGTGAACAAATGTCAATTTCTTCAAACATTAAGATTATTTCACAATTATTAAAGGCTAGCAGACCCGAATGGTGTTTTATTTTTGCAGGTGTAGTGTTAATGATT
>JAUUVJ010000432.1 GCA_030589605.1 Candidatus Hodarchaeota archaeon
GGATCTTTTTTTAGATCTCCATGGAATAGAAGATGAAAATAAACACGCACGATTACTATATATTGATGAGAAAGGTTTTGTAAGAACAATTTCAACGATCACAAAATTTGTTCAAATTCTTCATGAATCAGAGTAGAAAAAATAATACCTTATTTCTTCGCAAAGATAATCTTCATAAAATATCCATATGGATTCGTTGTGCTGTTCCCCGTGTACCTTTACGAGAACAAGTTACACTAAAAAGAGGTACTTTAAAATCAATTGCTAATAGTGTAGCATCATCTAAGGTTAATCC
Organism: Candidatus Hodarchaeota archaeon; assembly: GCA_030589605.1. GTDB lineage: Archaea > Asgardarchaeota > Heimdallarchaeia > Hodarchaeales > Hodarchaeaceae > Hodarchaeum. The sequence goes on from JAUUVJ010000432.1 coordinate 296, forward strand.
AGCTAAAATATCTACGATTGCTCCATCTTCATGGCGGAATATTCGAATAAATGAATGTTCAGTCTTTTTTGTATCTTGATAACCTTTTTCAACTAGTATTAGGGTGGGCCAGAGTGATCCTTTCGTAAACCAATTCTTTCGTTCTTCAATTGGTATGTTGGGTTTTTTATCTTTGAGTGCGGTAAAAATATATTTTTTATCATCGATGATTTTATCTTCAACCATACGTATGTTCGAATTTTGACGCGCTATCCAACCAAAGGTACGAAATTGCAATTTAATCCCAAAAGTGGAGTTTTGAAGAGGTGAATAATATAGTAACTATTCATTCATTTACTTTTCTTTAGTAGTTGATCCAACATGGTACATCTCTCTTCTAAAAAAGTTTTGTTTTATACTAGATTCATTAATAATCTTTGACAAATCTATGAATTTGACTCTGAAGACAAATCAAGAATACCTTTTCGTGTTTCAGGTTTTTCCATACTATATTTCCCTATATTTCTGCCAATAACAAGGAAAAATGCAATATACAAGATGAAAAACAAGCCTTGAAGACTTATACTTTCTGAAAGAAATTCTAACAAATAAGTTAATAAAAATAGTACAAATATATAGAGAAGATCCGATGATAATAGCTGAGGTGGAGTTATAGCTTTTTTATCTGAATAATCCATCCAAATTTCCCAACAAAGAATAATTCCTCCGATTAAGCCACCAAGGACTCCCCCATAAAATAATGCTATAGGCCAGCGTATAATATTTGGCCATGTTTCTCTTGTTATAATCCCTATTCCACTAGTAAAAAGCAATACAATGAAATAACAGCTTACTGGTCCAGTTAATAAGGCAAGTACATAATTGAACCAAGGAATTTTTTTCAAGCGTGATTGTTGCTTATCAGAATCTACTGTATCTTGCATAATTTTTGATTCTTCGTTCATAATTTTTCTACATCCTTGAGTCTTTGGAGTACCCATTCTTTATCTAGTGCAGCAATGAAAGGAGCGAATCTTGGTCCTCGTGAGTTTCCCAGGAAAATCATATACAGAATTTTGAAGAATTCAGCCATTTTTTTTCTAGAAAGATTTTTACTTTCTCTTAGTGAAATCATACTTTGTTTGATATTCTCTTCTGTCCACTTTATTGAAGTGAGAATGTGAGTTAACTCCAATATTATGTTCTTTGTTTCTTCTGATATTTCTGTAGAAGTATCTTTTGGAATCTTGTTTGGGATGTTTATTTGAAGATGAGACGGTGCGTGATCCTGTACCCAATTACGAGCTTGCTGTAAGCGTTTATGAATGTGATTCTCTATCTCTTCAGACAAGGGTTCAGTTAAAATCTCTGTTGTTATAAGTTTTTGAATAGCTATATTTGTACCTTCCTTATCTGGAGACACAAGCTGAGTTAGTATGATTGCATGTGAATAATCCAATTGAAATCCTTGGAACTGTGGTACATCATTATAGTAAGTGATTTCAAAGCTTCGACGAATGGCCAATAACTCGGAATCATCATCAAATGCTTCTTTTTCAAAGTAAATTCGTTGAGCTCTATCGTAATCTGAGATATAATTGGGAATTTTATCTAGTCCCAGTAGAATACGTCTTTTAGGAGGAACCTTAAGGTACATATATTTTAAAACTTCAGCATCAGCATATTTAAGCCATTCTCGGGGAGTAAAACCAATGAATCCTGAACTGGTCATATCTCCATGATCGGTTCTCCCTTCAGAATAACCCACCCATTCATTCCAAAATCCATATGGGCCTGGATGTTGGAGAATTGATTCCAATACTTCTATACAGCTATCACGTGATCCTCCAGGAGTGGCATGGTCTTTCCCATAGGGTTCGAAATGGATATTCAAGATGTACCATATCGCTAACCATTCCAATCGCCATGTTAATTTTCCTCTCCTCATATCAGACCAATCTTCATTTTTACAAGCTTTACAGAAATAACGGGCACGATATTTATCTAAATCAATTTCCAATGCCCTTGTAGTACCAATTCGATTGCAATTAGTACAAAGTGGATTAAAAGGAATCCAATCTTCTGGAAATGGATTTTCTTTCCGATAATTGTTGAGAATGGTTCGAACACGTTCCTTTTCATTAATTAGCTCAATAACTGCTTTTTTCATATCTTTAGTCTGATAAAATTCATGTGTTCGTATGATTTTAACATCTTCACCGAATTGAGCCATTGATTCTCCGAAATCTTTCCAAAAATGATCAATCCAAGAAGAAGTTTGTCCTGTAGGATCAGGCACATCAACTAAGCGCCAATCAATATATTTTTTACCTTCTTTTGGATCTTTAAAAGCATCCATTTGGGCTGTTTTCCCTTTCCAAGGATCAGCAGTGTATAATATCAAATAATGTGTTGCGGATAAACCACGTTCTTTTAATTCATTCACGACTGCGTTTGTAAGTACAATTTCTCCTCTAAGACGACCAACGTGTTGTTGTCCAGAAACAGATATTCCACAATTACAGTTGAAGTCTGTTAAACCTCCAGGCCAATTATCAATTAAATCAGTGGTTAGTTTATCTATCCAATGTTTCCTTTGATCGGGTATAGTTTCAGAATTTTTTGACATTTCTTGGCTTCACGTCATTCGGGTATAGTTTCAGAATTTTTTGACATTTCTTGGCTTCACGTCATAATTGGGCACCTAGACAATAGTTTAAAAAGAAAAGGATACATTGAGTTATTAAATAAACTAAAGACAAGACTTTTGTTATTAGTCTTCATTATTATATCTTTGAATAATAACTGTTTAATAGACA
>JAUUVJ010000052.1 GCA_030589605.1 Candidatus Hodarchaeota archaeon
AATGTTATGATATAGAAAGGAGAGATAAACTTCTTATTTATTCATAAACGTTAAATCTTCTATTAACGCTTAAAGATCTTCTTTAAGAGTAACTTCGTCTTAGATGTTTTTCAAAACTTTGTAACAAATTTTAATTATATGAATTATTGAAAAATTTTACATCCCTAAATTTGCCAGAATCTCATAGTATTTTATTGCTCATTCAAACTAGTTACTCCGTCTAATAAGGAGCCTGCATCATGATTATAACTCGGTTTCTAGGAATTGAATCTCTTCCTAATGGAGCACAGAATTTATTTCTCCGATTTACTTCATTACTTGTCTTTAGTTCCTTTTTATTTAATTTATCAACCACATTTTTCATTCTGTATGCATATAGTATTATTGGAATTGAAGCAGCTGGAATTGTGATAGCAATTAGATTAACAATTCAACTAATTTTTGATTATCCCAGTGGATCACTTGGAGATTGGATTGGACAGAAATGGGTGTTTACATTATCTTTAGTTTGCAGTACAGTGTATTTCTATTTGTTGACTATTGTAGATTCGTTGACTATTGTAGATTCGTTTCCAATGTTTGTTTTAATTGCGATTATTTGGGGATTTGCTGATGCTCAAGCTTCTGGAACTTTAAATTCTTGGTTTGATAATAATTATCAACTTGTTATTGATAATGAAGATTCAGAACGAAAAATCTACGGATTCGGTTTAAATCGAATTAATAGTCTTAGTATGATTGTTATGGCTCTTGCTTTTATCATTGGGGGATTCATGGCAACGAATTTCGCTAGACCATCTGTTTTTCTTCTTCAATCTTTTCTTTGTTTAGTGTTAATTTTCCTTATTCAAACGCTTATGAACGATATTCAGTCAGATAAAAAAGACACATCCAAACAATCAATGAAACAATACTTTTCTTTATTTAAAGGGGGGATTTTATTCCTTTTTTCAAGTAAAAAAGCATTCTTTTTCCTAATGGGTATTGCTTTGATCAGTACTTGTTTTATTATTTGGTGGGAACTCATCCTTTTTCCTGTTTATTTTGGATATAGTGGGTCAGATGATCTTGCAAGTTTATTCCGAACCATAATGTTCATTATCGGTATTCCTATTGGAATATATATGGCAAAAATTACTCAAAAGATTAGTACAGGAAGAATATCAATTCTTTACTTCATTGGAATTTTATTTTATAATGTACCTTTTATAATCCTCCTTTCGTTATTACCTCCCTCGGATACTCTCAATATTGTAGGTTTAGCTTTTACTGCATTCATTTTAACGATCGCAAATAATATTCTACTAGATGCTGCAGGTACTCTTCAAGGAAGGGCCATGATCGATCTGGTACCTTCTGAAAATCGAAATGCAGTCTATTCCTTGATACCATCTCTATTTTCCCTTATGGGAATACCATTATTACCTATAACTGGTTCTTTGATCAAAAATTATGGATTGAATATTGGTATTATTATCCCTCTTTCCGTAGGATTTATTGGTAGTTTATTCATCCTTCTAAGTTTCATTTTTAAAGAGAAAACGCTTTCACAAGATCCTACCCATATATAAATTACGAATATGAAGAAGCTATGTCTATCCATACAGATAGAACTTCTTTATTGTTTATTGTTGTTTTCGAATTCCTAAACTCTGAATTTATCAAAAAGCTTTAAATTATTTATAAGAAAAAACGCTTGTATTCATTTTCAGAATCTAATCCAGTAAAGAGCTCTTCTATTTACCTGCCTTTATTATGGAGAAGAGAGTTTTATGCCACTTGATCTCAAAAATACCTTACAGCGAATGTCAGAGAATAAAAAATTACCAGGTGTTATTGCATATAATCGTATTGATGGTCCAGGATCTAGCCTTGACTTACGTGAATTCCAACAAACTTTTTGGCATTTACCTCAAATCCCTGAGGATTTATATTCTGATTTATCCATGAAATGGACACACAATCTTCCAAGGACTATTGGAATAACCATCAATGTCGGAACGAAGATTGAAGCTCATCCTTTCAAATCTGGCTATATTGGAATAAAATCTACTGAATATGGAACTGAAACCGAAGTAAATTTTGGAGATGTAGTTCCAACAAAGAATAACTGGATTCTTAAAGCCATTGAAATTTTTGGACTTTCAGGGGTCAAATTTGTACTTAAAAATCTCTCTGCAGGTACAATATCTGCAGGACTTGGTGGATCTGCAACTACTCTTACTGGAGTATGTATTCTAGCAAATGAACTAGCGAAGAGGCCTTTTAATGAGATTCAACTTGTTTCGATGTCTTCACGAATTGAACAGGATCTTGGTGTGAGTATTACTGGAACTCAAGAACAATCTAATGTCATTTTCGGAGGAGTAACTGATTATATCTGGTTTCCATGGGGGATTCCAGGCCATACTGATACTGGTTATGGTGAATCGATCCGATGTGAACTAATTAAGCCTGAAGCTTACCAAAAATTGGAAAAAAGGATGGCAGTTTTTCACTCTAAACATTCTCGTGAAAGTACAGTAGTAAATTCCGTCTGGAGAGAAAAACTCAGAACTCAGGATGGATATAAACTTCATTCAGAGAAACTTGAGATTGCATATCAATTTCGTGAAGGTTTACGTCTAAATAAATGGGATCAAGTAAAGGACTCAATAGATTCGTATCGTAAGATACGTACAAAACTTTGTCCACAATATTTGAATGGTTCAAAGGAGATTGTAGGACGAGCTGAACCTGATTCCTCAGCTTTTCCTCTTGGAGCTGGAGGTGGAGGTGGAATCCTCGTTTTTTCACCTGAACCTGATTCCCTTCAGAAATTGAAAGAGGATCTTTCCAATGTTTATCGTGAAATACCATTCAAAATATTAACACAGGGACATAAATTAGTTAATATAGATCAAAAGGAAAAATAGAATATATAATTATTTAATGAAAATTCAAATGGGGCCGACAAAATGGTAGAAAAGTTTAAAATTGCGAACTGGAACATAGGTGGAGCCAAATATCTCCAAGAAGAAGAAAGTAAACGAAGTAAAATTAAGTATGATCTCAATTTTGAAATCAATGATTTGATAAGAAAACGGAATAAACCAGATGTCATTACACTTCAAGAAGTAGTCAGATATGGGAAATCAAAAAATGAATACGAAGAATTGATTGATGAAATTGAGGGTTACAGATATTATTCATTCCCATTAATAGATACTGATCGTTTATCTTCAAAAGCTAAATGGAATAAAATAAAGATAATTGAGAAAAATGGGAAAAAAATTCAAAACTGGCCTAAAGATACCTATTTTGCACAAGGAAATGCTTTTTTGTTTAAAAAGGAATTGACACATGTTCCTGTTTGGGATTTAAGAAAATCAAGTAGTAATAAACCTACAGAAGATAGACATCATATTGAACAGGTAAATCTTGAATCAGGCCTTTATTTCGGAGAGCGTGGTTCGGAACCTAGAGCACCATTAGTAGCTCATTTCCTTAAGAATCCTAAAAATCAAGATGATAAACCATTAGATATTTTTGTTATCAACACTCATTTAACAACTTTAAGAATGGAAAGAGAAGGGATTCCAGAAATAGATTTAGCTGCAAGAAAAATCCGCTCTTGGCAAATTGATGTGATATTTAATGGTATTATTTCTCGTTACAACAGATGGAGAAGAGAAAACTATGAAGAAAGAGGAACAAAACGTATTCTGAAGAATTGGGAAACTGATAATAGATTCGAGCCTGTTTGGATAATAGCGGGAGATTTCAATTTCATTTATGAATCAGTGGAATATGAAAGAATAATTAAAATGAACTTTATAGACCTTGTACCAAGTAAAACGATTAAAACTAAAGCGAAAGGAGTAGGAAATAAACCTACTTTGACTCTTGATTACATTTTTGGAGGCCCAAAATTTATCGCGTTAGATAAATTTGTTTATGGAAAAAAGAAAACCGATTTTACACAAAATATAGTCGATGATAAAGTTGAAGGTTCAGATCACTTCCCTCTTATTGCATCAATTCCAATAGAACTTACACCTGAAGAAACAGAAGAAATTCCAGTGGTTTAGTATAATAAAACAAAATCTCAAAGGTCTTTAAAACAACAATAGAGAAACTAGATCAGCAAATTTGGGATCAATATGGTCAAAAAAAGTACACGAGGGAAAGAACTCATATTCGAGACTTTTAGATATGAAAATATTGATGTACCATGGGTTCCATTTGCAGGCATACATGCAGGACGATTTAAAGGGTATACAGCTTCTGAAATTCTTCAAGACAAAACAAAATTGATGGAATGTTTAGTGTAAGTGAAAAAAGCTTACTATCCAGATGGAATGCCAGTTATATTTGATTTACAAGTTGAAGCAGAAATTCTTGGCTGTGATCTTCGGTGGTCAGACAAAGCTCCTCCAATGGTAGTTAATCATCCATTTTCAGAAGAAATGAACTTCATTGAGAAAATTCCTGAGCAGGGTGAAGGAAGATTACCAATAATCATAGATGTTATGAAAACTCTAAAAAAAGCGATTGGAGACGATACAGCACTTTTTGGATTGGTATGTGGCCCTCTAACCCTAGCTTCTCACTTGCGTGGGACAAATTTTTACCTAGATCTTGTTATAAATCCTGAATATGCTACTGATTTACTATCATATACCTCCGAAGTTGCAAAAGCTATGTCAACCTTCTATATTGAGGCTGGTATGGACATTATTGCAGTAGTGGATCCAGTAGTTTCCCAAATATCTCCTAATATGTTTAATAGTTACTTAAAAAATGAATTTTCAAATATTTTTTCAAATATTCATTCTCAGGACGCATTTTCTAGTTTTTTTGTCTGTGGAGACGCTACGAAAAATCTTGATTTGATGTGTAAGAGCAACCCTAATTCTATCTTTGTAGATGAAAATATCGATATGGTCGATGCACATGAAATTCTATCAAAATACAATATTATTCTTGGCGGAAATATCCCATTAACAACTACAATGTTATTTGGGACACAGCAAGATAATATGAAATATGTCGTGGATCTATTTGATCAGATTGGAAAGGATAACTTAATAATCGCTCCAGGTTGTGATATGCCGTATGATATCCCTTTTGAAAACGTAGTTGGAGTTGTTGAGGCGGTTCAAGAACCAGATTTAATTAGAAAATCATTAGAAAATTATCATAAAAAAGAGATTGACCTTGAAATTGAGCTTCCTAATTACCACAAACTCCATAAACCGCTAATTGAAGTTTTTACAATTGATTCCGAAGTCTGTGCTGCTTGTGGATATATGCTCGAGACTGCTGTTGATGTAAAGAAGAAATTTGGTGATAAAATCGATCTTGTTGAGTATAAATGGATTAAGCTCGAAAATATTCACCGAGCGAAGAAATTGAATATTGAACACCTTCCGTGTATTCTGATAAATGGTGAAGTGAAGTATTCATCAATAATTCCTGCTAAAGATAAATTATACAATGAAATTGAGAAGTACCTCTAATGTCATTACAGTCTATTAATGTTTTCTTAATTACTGGTTTTCTGGGATCTGGGAAAACAACATTTCTTCGTCATCTCCTTAACCAGGTTAAATCTTTCCCTCAATTGAACTGTGGAGTCTTGATGAACGAATATGGAGTAGAAAATGTCGATTCTGAATTACTCCCTCATGAAGGAATTACTTTTTCGGAGATAAATGGGGGATCCATCTTTTGTAGCTGTTTACATGGAGAATTTATTCAAGCTTTGAAAGAGTTTTCTGAGTCTACAGAGGTTAACACTTTATTCATCGAAACTTCTGGTCTCTCAAATCCTTCGATGATATTTCAAGATCTAGATATCGTTAATAAACAGATAGGAGATGTCTACAAGATTAAAGAAAGTATTTGTCTTGTTGATGCATCATTATTCCTAAAACTAATGGAAGTAATCACTAGTATATCCACTCAACTACAAGTTTCTTCGCTTGTTCTCATCAATAAAACAGATCTTGTTCATTCAGAAGAGCTAGGTTATGTCGAAAAAGTAATTCAAGAGATTTGTCCTGATATTAGGGTTTTCAAGACAAAATACGGTGAATTTAATCTTAAAAAACTAATGATACATCAGAAAACCCAAATACAGAGCGAATTTACAGAAATAAGAGATGAAAAAGGTAAGTTTTCAAGCATAACTTTTACTCAAACCACTCAATTTCTGAAGAAAGAATTCGTCGATTATGTAAAATCTTCGAACGATTCGATCCTACGTATAAAAGGGTACGTTAATCTGGGAAAAGAAGGATGGTATCGGGTGGATAAAGTTAGTAGTGACTTTCAGCTTAAGTCTGTTTCTTCTCATCCAGACCAAGGATCTCTTATAGTTATCTTCAGAGAAAAGATTGATCTACATAAACTACGATCAGAATGGAATGCTTTAGGTTTAATGTAAATTAAATACTAATCGAAGTGATATCCATTCCTTAACCACGTTCCTGTAGTAGCTAAATTAGTTTTTAATTCCTTTCAGCCTACTTTAGTAGTACTTTCATAATAATAAATGAATTCTTTAAACTGTATTTATTATAGCGATTTTGCAATTTCCTTTATCAGAAGCCATGCATTATTTACATTTTTTTGTTCAACGGATGTCTGTCCAATAACAAAACGAATTGTATAAACTCCATTTAGCTTTGTATGAGTCATATAGACCTTTCCAGTACTATTCAAATTTTCGAGTAAATTCTCATTTATAAGGTTTAATTCCTCTAAATCATTGATACCAGGAGGTTTATATCGAAAACAAATAGTGTTTAATGGTACAGGAGCTAATAATTCGAAATTAGATGATTCACGAATTTCCCCAACCAAGTCCTTTGTCATTTGAATATGTTTCCTGATTTTTTTCTGTAGTCCTTCTACTCCAAAATCTCTGATTACCCACCAAAGCTTAAGTGCCCGGAAACGACGACCTAATTGTAACCCCCAATCACGATAATTATTTACACCTTCCGCTTTTGTTTTCAAATATTCAGGTAGAATTTCAAAGGTTCGAACCAGAGCTTCAGGATCTTTAATAAAATATGCTGAACAATCAAAATTGGTAAACATCCATTTATGAGGGTTCATTGTAAGCGTATCGGCATATTCAATTCCATCAATCATCCATCTATTTTCTGGTAGAATCAATGCCGTTCCTGCTAAAGCTGCATCTACATGAAGCCAGATATTGTACTTTGAACACACCTCACCGATTTGTTTCAATGGATCAATAGCTGTTGACCCTGTTGTACCGATTGTTGCAACAACAGCAGTTGGGTTCATATTATTATTGATATCTGATTCAATGGTTTCCTCTAATGCTTTTGGATCCATCGCGTATTTTTCATCGACAGTTATTTTTCTTAAGTTCTTTTTTCCAAGGCCAATTATTTTTACAGCTTTTTCTATACTTGAATGAGTCTCACTAGAACAATATACTGTCAAAATACCCTTATCATTCATTCCTGATGAATTTATTTCATAATTAGTCATCTGTTCTCTCGCTGTTAGAAGAGAACAAGTGGTTGATGTTGAGGCAGTATCCTGGATGACACCACTGAAATTCTTTGGTAACCCAATCATATCTCGTAACCATTCCATGACCCGCTCTTCTAATTCGGTTGCTGCAGGAGATGTTACCCAACTCATGCATTGAGCTCCTAGAGTTGTCATTAACATTTCTGCTAAAATTGAAGGATGAGAACTATTCGCTGGGAAGTATGCGAAAAAATTCGGACTTTGCCAGTGAGTTATCCCAGGTAGGATAATCTCTTCAAAGTCAGCAAAGATTTTTTCAAAATTTTCTCCTTTAATAGGAGCATTTAAAGGTAATTTCTTAATAATATCTTTAGGTTTTACTTGAGATTTTACAGGATACTTTTCCACAGTTTCTAAATAATCTGCCATCCAATCTACTACTTTATGAGCATATTTACGAAATTCATCATGATCCATTTTCAGTCTGTCTCCTCAGAAGATATTATAGATAACAATAAATGAATTTGATTATCAAATATACCTTCCTTTTAAATAAGAATCATAAGAATTTTGCTTTAAAATGATCCTTTAATAAAAGATCTACATTTTTAAGATTCCTTGAAAGTAAGCATCAATGAGATTACGTAATTATCTTTGTTTTAAACTTCAATAATGCCAATAATAGATCTTTATCACTCCACAATGCGAAGAGCTGATGGTAAATCCATTTTAATAAGCTTACGAATCGATAATAGTGGTGACAAGGCTTCAAGTACAACTCCAATGAAGATAATAACTGCAATACTTTCTGGGAATAATACTCCAGCGAGGTCAATTTCTGGCATTGATGTTCTGATCTGAATTTGAAAAATCTCCAATACGATAAATCCTAAAGGAAAATATGCTAGTAGTGTTCCAAAAACCCCAATTATTACACTTTCGATCATCAACATCCAAGTAGAGGTTCGTATAGGAGTCCCAAAAGCACCCATGGTAGCAAATTCTCTTATACGTTCATCAAAATTGATGGTAGCTGTATTAAATGCTATTAAAAGAGCTAATACCATTACAGCATATTGAATTACTGTAAGAACTGATGTAAATAACTCAATCAATTCCTCATATGTTTCTGCGAGTTCAACAATAGTCTGTGTCCCACTGTATTCTTGAAATATGAAAAAATCTTTTTGAATCGATTCAACTGTGACTCCTGCTTTTGGGACCAACATTACAGAATTGATCAAACCTGTGCAATTTAAAATACTACTATCAGATAAATCCATAAAAGCCCAGAAACGTACTTGGCTACCATAAATCCCTATCACTTCCAAAGTTGAATTCAAAATTGAATATTGACCAGAAGATTCGCGAAATATATGTTCTAAAACTAAATTTTCACCTATTGAGACATTTAAGTCCTTTGCAGTCTTCTCTGATAATATAATGCCGGGATATAATGATTCTATGCTTTTATTACCTTCTATAAGTACTGGAGACCATATATCATTATAAAGATCAAAGAATTCTATTGTATGTGAATAAGAGTCCTTTGTACCAAATAACTTTGCTGGAATTTGAATACTTGGAACAGTTTTGTCCATTTTCGTGTTTTGTGTAATGTTTATTACAGGAGTTTCTGATATATTATAAAAATCGTTTAAAACAACGTTCATTCGATTAGGAAAATCACCTTCCATAATATCTCGTTCATAATCAAGAAGATTGTTACCTCCATCAAGGAGACCAAGTATTGCAACAAGAACACACAACGCAAGGGCTACACCCATTATAGTTGAAAAAGCTCGACGAGGGTTTCTTGCAAAGTTACGAAATGGAAGCTGAAAAAAAATAGTTCCTGGAAAATGAATTCGTTCAAGTAATGGTGCCACACCCTTACCTGTTGATAATGTATAACCGGTTTGGATTGCTTGAATAGGTTTAACACGAATTGCTCGTAAAATGGGAATTACTGTCGCTGAAAATGGAATTAAAATACCTAACAAAGCACCTTGTATAAAAAGTTCAACAACCAACCATGTTTCCCATACCGGAAAAGGATTTACTTCAGTTAAAACGCTTCCAAGTCTTTCACCAACAAATTGAGAGAGTACTAGTCCAAAAATTACTCCACCTATAGTAATTTCTAATGAGAAAATAAGGTAACGAATAGCAAGTTGAAATGGCGGTACTCCAAGTGCCATATTGATTCCGATTTGCCTACGATGAGAACTAATAACTCTCGAAATAAGATTGAAAGTTCCAAAAGCTGCTGCTAACAAAATAAGAAATGAAAAAAGAAAATACATTTTTTGATCATTTGGAATATCCTCACTCTGAATCCTGTACGTTGGTTGTTCCTCTTTTTCAACGAATTTAACATCTAGCATAGGAAAATTAGTATCAAAAGCATTTTTAATCTCTGTCTCTAAAATATTAATATCTGCTTCCGAAGATAATTTAAATAGAGCCTCATTAACATGTCCTGGAGATAATCCAATTAGTTGCTGTAATATTTTCTGTGATGTTTTGAGAGGAATAAAAAGTGCGCAAAAAGTTGATTCAGCTTTTATGGAATTCCCTTCTACTACCATAAAAAATTCAGGACTTAGTCCAGTACCAATGAAAGATAATTGAATTCCACTTGGAAGATAAATTGTTTGGTTATTTGGAATAAGGTCATAATAATCAGCGAAATTATACTCAACAATACATACAGAGGAATTAGTTTCATTTTTTCTGATACCCCGTCCATCAACAATGTCAATACCATTGACAGTGAGATTTTCTGATCCAGATGAAACATTGACTCCAATTATTCTACCTTTAACTAGTATTGTTTGATTAATCGTTGAAGCATTAACTGAAGTAGGAAAAACTACTCGATTTTCCATTGCAGTAATCCAATTTGAATGTGGTAATTCTTCTAGAACAGATTTAAGCTCCGTTTGATTTACCCAACTTCCGATAGCTAATTCCATTTTAAGGTCGAACATATGCAGTTTTTCATTGCTTTGATCAAAAGCATATTGCCTCCAAGATGTTGTACTGGTTAAACCGACATAAGTACCAGTACCTAAACCAATGATCAATGAAATTGCAATAACTTGGAATTTCCGCTCACGCAGATCTCTGAGCGACCAGCGAAAGATCAATCTTAGATTTGTCATCATACTCACCATTCAAGAAGATCGATACTAGTAGTTCCATCCTTTGGAGGACCATCAGAGATGATATTCCCAGATTTGAGCTCAATAACACGATGAGCTAATCTCGAGATTTCACGATTATGTGTGACAATCAAAACGGTTTTTTTCTCCTCTTTTTGTTCTACCAGAAGTTTCAAAATTTGTCTTCCTGTTTGAAAATCTAATTCTCCTGTAGGTTCATCAGCTAATATAATAGGTGCATTTTTAACTAAAGCCCGTGCAATCGCAACTCTCTGTTGTTCGCCTCCACTAAGTTGATGAGGAAAATGACGAATACGATCACCTAATCCAACATTCTGTAAAGCCTCGATAGCTCTTTGCTTACTTTGCTTCAATTTTGAAAGATCAGCAACATATTGGACATTCTCGAGACTACTCAGGGTGGGGAAAAGATTGAAGGTTTGAAAAATAAATCCAATGGTCTCACGTCGATAAGTAAATTGCGTTTGTCTTTTAAATTTTGATATTTCTTTATTTCCGATAATAATAGAACCATCTGTTACACTTTCGAGAGCACCCACTAAGTTTAGCAATGTTGTCTTCCCTGATCCCGAAGGTCCCAGAAAAACAACTATTTCCCCATGGTTAATTGTTAAATTTAAATTTTGAAGAGCTTTTACTTTTATATCGCCCATTGTATAATATTTTGAGACATTTTTTAATTCTATCTTATAATCCATCATAACTCACTACTGTGTTGTGTACTAACACATAATTCAGGTTGTTTTGTATCTCTCTATCAACTGAATAAATAATACTTTTGGATTAAACAATTCCAATAGAGCTCAATTAATTTTCATTCGAACCTTTTTTTACATATTTTATCCTCTTAAAAACACCTTTATCAGGACAATTTTCTATTCCTTTCGTTTTGAATGTATTTCCTAGAATATATTGTGATTTTGAAATAGAAATATTAAAACTATTGTTTTATTTGGCTATTTGATCAGTTTAGAGTATCTAGAGCTTGTCAATTATTAATAAGTAAAAGCTTTATCAATCAAAAAATAGTGGAAAGAATGGAATGAAGTGAGGTAAAAAGTTTGAATTATTCTGTTATTAATTTTAAAGAAAAATTGGCCAAATTTTCAGATCATTGGTCTCCAAAAATCATCGCAAAAATGAATAATTATCATTTCAAGTTAGTTAAGTTCCAAGGAGAGTTTATATGGCACAAACACACAGGTACCGACGAAACCTTCATTGTCTTAGATGGAGAAATGGCGATTGAATTCCGAGAGAGGAAGATAACTCTGAAATCAGGTGAAATGTTTGTAGTACCTAAAAATGTTGAACACAGACCAATTACAAACAAAGAATGTAAAATACTCCTTATCGAACCTTCAGGAACGATAAACACAGGTGAAATTGAAGATGAATTAACCACAGAAAAAGAAGTATGGATTTAATTACTTTACAATAATGAATAAAATCGAGGTTAAGTTTTTCTAATAGGTTTCCCTCAAAGTCATTTCTAAACCATTAGGTAAAAATGGAATAGTTATGCTTGAGCACTGAGGGTGATTGTTAATAAAATCCATTATTTCTTCACAAATTTCTGGTTCATCTTCATGGATTTCAGGACAATCGAGTACATTATCAGAAAGAATAACTCCACCAATTCGTAGCTTTTTCAGGGCTAATGTTATAAATTCGATATAATCTCTCTTATCAGCATCAAGAAAAACAACATCTACAGGATTATTGATTTTTTTTATGAGTTCTTTTGCATCACCAAGAATAAGCTCTGTAAAATCAGATAATCCAGCCTTATTCAGATTTTTAGTTGCTTCTTCGATTTTTTTTGGTAACACATCATAGGAAATGACCTTTCCACCTATTTCACTAACTGCAGCGGCTAACCAAATAGTAGAATAACCAAATGATGTGCCAATTTCAATAACTACTTTTGCATTCATGGCTTTTAATAAAAGATACAGAAATTCTCCCTCTTCTCGTGTAATTGCTAATGAACGTTCCTCGGTTGGAAGTAATCCCCCTTCTTCTTCTCTTTTTTTTTCAATATCCCTTTGCATTTCAAGTTCTTTTAGGACGCTTTCAATTTTAGTTGATAACATATCAAAACTCCTCATATCTGAAATGACTAAATCTATTTCAAGAATGGTGCTTAATAGACATTTCTAGTTTTTTTTCGAACATTATTCAATTTTAAAAGTAAAATGAAATTTTTATCAAAATATGATCTTTATTTATAGGAGGAAGATCATTTTTAGCAAATCACTATTAACCAAACAGATAGCATTGCTTACTTGGTATTTATTTTTCACTATGCAGCTATAGCAGACAATATTGAGCAGATTAGCTTAGAAATATACGTTTCTTTAATTAAATATCTCTGATATTAAAATTAGAAGTTATTCTTAATTTATATCAAATTTAAGTGTTTCTACTAATTATTCCTAATTTAGAATAATTTATAAATAATAACTAGATTTACAAAATCAAATGGTTCTTATTATTCTAATATTGGATAAATTATTAATTTTGAGGATTTATCAATGAATAGTTATAGTGAAAATAGTATTACTCCTAGTGGAGTTTTAGAAGGATATATACATAAACCAGGTGACCACTGTTTTACATCAGCTTTAAGAGATGTATTTGAGTTTCATGGATTCAATATGAGTGAAGAAATGCTTTTTGGCCTTGGTAGTGGTTTAGGTTTAGGGTATATTAACATGCGAGGATTTCCAGATCCTATTTTAGGAGGTCGATCTGAAAGTCCAGATGGAGTCGCATGTAAACGATTAGGAATCCAAGTGAATAAATTCAAAACCAATGACCCTGAAAAAGGATGGTTACGACTTAAAGAACGCTTAGATCAAGGTATTCCCTCAATGATTGTGATTGATATGGCCTATTTACCTTATCATGGCTTACCAGAGGATTTTCATTTTGGACAACATGCTAT
>JAUUVJ010000224.1 GCA_030589605.1 Candidatus Hodarchaeota archaeon
ATTTGCACCCTCCTTAATTGGGAGTTCAATGAAAAAAATAGATCCTTTTCCTAATTCAGATTCAACCCAGATTTTACCATCATGTCTTTCTACAATTTTTTGGCATATTGCCAAACCAATTCCAGTTCCAGGATATTCTTTCGTTGTATGTAATCGTTGAAAGACTTGAAAAATCCTGTTAAAATATTCTGATTCAATCCCTATTCCATTATCTTTAAATTTAATCACATAAGATTTTTGAGTACTAGTCGAGGTGATACTAATATGAGGAGGTTCTTGACTACGGAACTTAATAGAATTCCCAATCAAATTCTGGAATAATTGACTGATCTGTAAAGGATCAACATTAATACTAGGTAATGAGCTGTAAACTATAGTAGCTCCTTCTTCTCCAATTGTCAATTGCATGTTAGATATTGTATTCTCAAGAACTTCGGTCAAATTAGTATAAACAAAAGCTTTCCCACGCGTACCCACCCGCGAATACTCTAGTAAATCATCAATAAGCTGTTGCATTCGTATCGCTCCCTCAATAGCAAAATTAATGAATTCAACAGCATTGGAATCTAACTTATCTTTATATCTTAGAGACAATAGTTCCATAAATCTTGAAATAGTACGAAGAGGTTCTTGAAGGTCATGAGAGGCTATATAGGCAAACTGTTCTAATTCTGTATTAGATTTGAGTAATTCAGTTGTCCGTTCTTTCACCCTCAGCTCTAGAGTCTTTGTTACTTCTATAAGAGAATCAGTCATAATATTGAAAGATCTAGCTAAATCACCGATTTCATCTTGAGAGTGAATTATCGCGCGTTTCGTTAAATTCCCTTTTGAAATCTCTTTTGCAGTCAAAGTAAGTTTGGATATCGGTTTAGTTAACGATTGGGTGAAATAATAAGTTAAAATGATAATTATTATACACAATGCTGCTAAAGATGTCACTCCATTATTCCTGATTGTTACAAATGCCCGATAGGCTTCTTCCCTATCTATTTTGACGACCACACCCCAATCTGTCGCTTCGATATAGCGAGTAGTAGCTAAAACTGGAATATGTCTATAATCTTCTCCCTCAGTTAAAAAACCTTCATTTTTTAACAAAGCTTGTGTAATCGGAGTATTTAGATCGTTTTTAGATACAGTTCTCTTTAATGAAGCGTTTACATCGAATTTCAAAGGAGTTAGAAACAAAGCATCTCCAACTAGGTTTCTCTTTGCAATAACAGTTTCACCTGTTTTTCCTAATCCAGAATAATCTTGTACCAAATTTAAGAACTCTCCAACTCCTTCTGTAATTACTAAAACACCATAAGTTGTACTACTGTTTATTATTGGCATAACATGACGAATAATTAATTCTTTATTATATCCATGAAAGAAGTCAAATAATAAAGTCTCATTCATCCCAATATTGAAATAACCCTCCCCTAAGACAGTTCTATTTATACTGGTAGAATTTGTAGATACTAAAACCTTTCCCATCAGGTTTATAACTGAAATTTCAGTAATAGTCCTTAGAGATATCTTAAAATTTTGAACGATTGAATCAATCTCTGTTATGTCACCGTTAGTCTCATTTATTTCCGTGAAGTTTGCTAAAAGACTTGCCATTCTTGATTCATTAGCCATTAATTTCAATTTGTCTTGTGTATGATGGATCAAAGAGTTTATCCTCGTCTTTTGAATAGAAGCGATAGATTCCAATTGATTGGACACTCTATTTGTAATAATTTGTTCTGTTGTAACCTGAGATATTAATACTGAAGATATTAATGGAATAATTGAGACACAGAGAAAAAAAATACTCAATTTCAGAGAAATTCTCATGTTTACCCCATCTCGCAATCAATGGATATTTACTTGATTTAATGATAACTTCCAATTAAACATAATCAAGGCAAGCAACTCCCTCTTAAGTGGTTTAGAATTACTGTAATTTTTTTGATAGTGAATTTCTTAAGGTATTTTTGGTCGAAATGAAGATTTTTGTCGCTAGTATGGGTTATTAAACTATAAGTAGGTTACAAGGAAGTTACTTACTTAATTACCACTCGTTAATTTATTATTACTTGTAATGGAGTAACTTCCACATTAAATAAACCTTCGTCAATTGGAAGTGAAACATAGTGAAAAAAAAAGGAAATGATATCATTCTCACATCTGCTTTAAATGTACTATATTAATGTTAGTTCTTTTTGTTTTATTCATATAAATTAAATTTGGGGATTATGCAAATAATTACTAGTGTAGATGTCTTACTATCTAAATCAGATGTGGATCTACTGGTTTCCATTCTCCTCCCCAGCCTTCAATTATGTTTCAGATATTAAAGTACTTTCCCTTTTTTTTTACAAAGCAGTTTCTATTTTTGATATGAGTTGCTATTCTTTTTTTCCCAAAACCTCTTTTTGATAAACGAAATACATCTTGTAAGAACAAACCATTCCTTTCTCAATGGGCATCTAGTAACAAATATCGACAGCTACAAACACTAAATGATCCTTCGATAAACAAAACAAGGTGATTCAATTTTTTTTGATTAATAGAATACTCTTCTCTGTTAACTCCAGTTTCTTTCGAGTTCCAATTCTGTGTTCATTTAAATAGCCAGTAGAAACTAGATTTTTTACCTTTTTTCTAGTAGTAGGTTTGCTTATCTCAAATTCATCTCCAATTTCTGTATAAGATGGTTTTATCCCAAGATTATTTTGTTGATAAACAAACTTTAAGATATTGAGCATTTCTTCAGGTATTCGAGCTATTATACGTGGTTCTACGACTTTGGTTTCCTTTTCTAACATACGAATTTGATATTTAGATAGAGTTGACGGATCAACTGAGAGAATAATGACGAAATTGTTAAGATAAGCAATTTCTCTTATCTTGAATACAATTTTAAGGGTCTCATTGAATCCTTTCTTTAGTATTAAGTAATCTAATCTATCTATGAATACGACGCTTTTTGAAGTCATTGTTTTAAATATACTTTCAATTTCTTCTATTTCAGGGGACAAGGAATTTCTATTTCTCGTCTCAGATAACCAAATGTACTTGCATTCAATATCAATTTTATTTTTGATTTCCGCTTCTGGATAACTTGAAATAACATATCCTGAATATCCTAGCTCTAACAGATCAATAAATACCTGTCTAGACAAATTGGAAACACTTTCTGTTATCAGATAAAGGTTTCCATCATCAATTTTATATCTCATTAATTTTTTTCTTGTTTCTTCTTCAATTTTCTTCTGTACCGTTATATCTTCAATCATAACAAGATAATAATTAGGTTGATTATCTTTTTGTGACAATAAAGTTATAGATGTTTTAGAGTATAGAATTGCACCATTTCTTTTAAGATA
This sequence comes from Candidatus Hodarchaeota archaeon, assembly GCA_030589605.1. GTDB lineage: Archaea > Asgardarchaeota > Heimdallarchaeia > Hodarchaeales > Hodarchaeaceae > Hodarchaeum. The sequence continues at coordinate 3,363 of JAUUVJ010000224.1, forward strand.
TCTATTTTCAGTCTTATATGCAGCGTACTCTCCTTTCTTAATTTTTTCTAGATGTGCAATATCTCTGTTAACGTGATCAGGATGTATAAGATCATAAAAGGTTTTATTTGTGATTTCTTCTTCAGAATAGCCAAGCATTAGACGAAAAACTTCATTAACTTGATCAAATTGATAATTTAAATCTACTAAAGCGATACCAATAGGTGCTCCTTCAAATACCTTCTTAAAACGTTCCTCACTACGTTTTAACACCATTTCAGCTTTTTTTCTTTCTGTAATATCTCTTACCGAAGCTACTCTCATTTTTCGATGATTATATATCATTGATTTTGCTTGAACTTCAATGGGAAAAGTTGTTCCATTTTTTTTAACTCCTAAGGTATCATAAACTCCTTCATACCCCGAATAAACATAATTTTCAACTTTTTCCTTTGCTGGTGGTTGTATTAGATTGATTCCATCTTGTTCACGAATTTCTGAATAGGAATAGCCAAACATTTTCAAAAATGTTTGATTGGCGTCTATAATCATACCTTTGTCATGAATCACTATACCTTCAAAACTTACCTCAGACAACCTTCGAAAACGGTCTTCACTCTCCTTGAGTGCTATTTCTGCTTCCTTACGCTCTATACTGTACATTATAGTTCGAATAAGCAATAATCTATTGAAATCCCCTTTAATTAAGTAATCTTGAGCTCCCTTTCTAACTGCTGAAACACTAAGATCTTCATCAGACAATCCAGTTAAAATAATGATAGGAATTTCATCTTTATAACTTAAAATTTTATCTAAAGCTTCTAAATTTTTAGCATCGGGCAGGTACAAGTCTAAAAGAATGATATCAAAATTTTCTTTCGATAACAACTGAAGCGCCGACTCTAGCTTATTTGCTTCAGTTAAATGAAACCTTTTCAAGACATCAGTTTTTAAAAATTCTTGAATAAGTTTTCTATCAATTGGGTTATCTTCTATTAGTAATACCTTAAATGAGTCTGTTCCTGGTAAATTTTCCATATCATAACCCAATTACTTTGTTTTTAAATGGTTTTTACTAATCTAAATGAACTATTTGTTCTTTTTCTCAGATATATTTTGATTTATAGGATTATAACAAATTCATTATATAAATCCTTAATAATAAAATCTCTAGATTGCTATCTGTTCCCTCTGGTTCTTTGTGATAATTAATTCAAAGTTAATAGATGGAGCTCTCAGATGACTTACTACTCTTTCATACTGCTGATCATTAATAAATGTTAAGAATTACATAATATGTATAATTCTTCCTTTATGGTTTAACACTCAATCATTATGATTAAAAATATCTTTTAGCTGTTATTACAATCTAATGCTTGACTAATATCTAGAATTTTCTTTTTCAACTTTCATGTAAGGTAGAAAAATACTAAATGTAGATCCTTTACCAACCTTGCTCTTAACATAAATCTCTCCCTTATGTAATCGTATTATGTTCTTAGCGACTGCTAATCCTAAACCAATTCCTTGTATATATCTAGTTTCATCAGTTTTATAGAATTGTTCAAAGATTTTTTCTTGATCTTCTTTCTTTATACTTAAACCAGAATCGGAAACTTGAATTAAGATCCCAGGAATATTATCGGGGTTAATGTAGTATACCATTGGTGAAGCTGACAATAATAATAATAGAAGACATATTTAGGTCATTTACCTTCTTTCTTTATTTCTTTTAATTTTCACAGTTTTGAGAAATATAAAATCTAAGAAAAATACTACCTTGCTACTGCATTGTACTTATTTGTTGCTGATTAAATTTCATAGGATCATTAATGAACACTGGCTTACCACCACCTCCTCGTTTAAATTTAACATTATCTATACCTAATTTTTCGACTATTTCTTTAAACCGCTTTCTTATTGTTACAGGGGTTGTACGAGCAAGAATAGCTATTTGTTGTTGAGTTCGTTTTTCCCCTGTCATTGCTGTAGCGATATAAATAGCCGCGGCTGCTGACGACATCGGGCTTTTTCCAACAAGTATTCGTTTTTTACGAGCCTCAATAAGAATTTTAATTGCTGTTCTTCGAGTAATCATAGTTAATTCTAGTTTCTCACCTAGCCGATGAATTAAATCAGCAGGATCCTGAATCATTTTACTATAATTAATGTTTGATAAAAATATACGAATAGATCGTCCTAATGCCTTTATAGAAATATCTGTAGCTTCAGCTACATCTTTTATCATAACAGCTGCTTTTTTTCTACGACAAGCTAAATACATCGCAGCACCTGCCATTTCAATACTCGAACGACCTTTTATCATGTTTTTGTTCATTGCTAGGCTATATAATGATAATGCTGATTCAACGATATCTTGAGATAATCCAAGGTGTGAATTTATACGTTTAAATTCGATTTTTACATTTTTAAGTCTTTTTATTGCCTTATCATAAGATCTTTTGTTAATACGTGCTAAGCGGTGGTATTTTTTTTTGGTTGAGGTGTTAAATCTCTTCCCACTAAAATCAAACCCTATTCTACCCAATCCTGGATGATCATCCTTTAAAAACTTAAAGGTTGTAGAAATTTCTATACGTGCCCTTTTATTCTCTTCATCACTGTTATAAGCTCGCCATTCAGGCTTCGAACTAAGAATATCGCTATTGGCTACTACTCCACAACATGTACAAATAATTTCACCCCGTTGGTCGTCATATACTAATGATGTACTTCCACAGTCAAGACAATTATCATTTTCCATATGTCAATTCTCTCTAGGTATTCAAATTCTTTGATGAATATCATTAGGAAAGATTTGGAGGATAATTTCATATGTAAATATCCCTACAGCTCATCTTATCTAATTGGTTTATTGTATTATCATTGTTTATTTTCAATTAAGATTTAGGAAAAAAGAAGGAAAAAAAGTGTAAAATGTGACTAATTTGCTGTTAAAACATTTAATCGTCTATTAATGAAATAAATTACATTCTTACTTTTTGTTGGATTATGAAATCTGAAGTTGTATCATTTTTTTAACAAAGAATTTTATATTTTAGGAATGACGAGAACTTCAAAATTTCTTACTAATTTGTATCCATTTAGCTGGATTATCTATAGAAACAGGTTTCGCCCCCCATCCTCTTGATACATTTAGTTCTTCAATATTTAATCCCTTCATGATTTCCTTAAATCGTTTTCTTATTGTAGCTGGAGTCGTTTGAGCAATATTGGATATTTGTGCTTGAGTTCTTCTCTCACCTGATTGAATTGATGCAATGTAGATTGATGCTGCTGCAATAATTATGGGTGATTTTCCGATAACTATTCCTCTTTCTCGAACTTTTCTTAAAATATCTATGGCTATTATTCGTGTATATCCTGTAAGGTTTAAC
>JAUUVJ010000041.1 GCA_030589605.1 Candidatus Hodarchaeota archaeon
AATAATCCAATACATATGCTATTTCTTCAGATAACTATAAACTATATTCTATTACTTATTATTTTCGTACCAAGTCTTTTACTATTTGGTGAGGAGTTAAGTCAAAATCTAACTATTCCTAATATATTTGTCATCTTCTGTTCAGCAATGGCTATTTTTGCAGCCCTATTATCTTTTTATATCGGGTTAGAAAGAGGAAATGTTTCTGTAGGGGGAATGATCATTTCTTCACGAGTAATTGTAAGTGTGTTCTTGGCTTGGTTATTTTTTAGCGAGAATATCCCTGTTATTTCTTATCTCTTCATTTTGATAGTGTTTGGTAGCGTTTTAATGGTTTCGTGGGAAGAAGGACTTTCAATGAAGGAAATTTTGCTAATCAAATCAAGTGGTACCAGTTGGTACTTGCTAAGTGTAATATTCTTTTCTACAGGTAATGTGTTTATTCGGTTACTAAATAATCAGGTAAATATTCTCACCCAACTCGTGTTAAGATTAACATTCTTACTATTTGTAATTATTCTTTTCTATCCAATGTTAAATCAACGAATTGGAGATAAGAGGCCTTTAAAGGAAACTGTTTCAAATCCAAAACTACTTATCCAAACTTTAATTTTTGTGTTTTTGATACTGATTGCAGATTTTGCAACGAGTATAGCGATAGGTGAATCGTTAACAATTACAGAAACCATTGGTGCTTTAGAAGGTATTTTCATTTTTATAATGATGTTGGTTGTTTTACAAAATAAAAAACTTAGAACTATATTTCAAGAGCCCTTTGATAGAAAAACAATTACAATAAGATTTCTAGGAGTTATTCTTGCAACGCTAGGAATTATTGGTTTTATTTCTACTTTAAACTAAATTCACAAAGCAACGACATACTTCAAGGTATTTTTAAGATAAGGATTAATTTAAGTTTCTTTATATCTAGGAAGAGTTTTTTCCAATACAACAAAGGCCAAATAATTGACATTTTCATGCGAAATTTATAGAAAACTAAAAATCTTTAAATTCTATATGTAAATTGAAGGGTTAAATCAAGAAATTTCTCATGTGGAGTAGATGCCAATGTCTGTAGATAAAAAGTTGTTCGATATTGCAGTTTTAGACACGAATTTCTTCATTTCATTGTTAAACGCAGGTGTTCTGGATACTCTCTTACCTAATCTTCAAAAAATTGCTGGATCCGTTGGTATTAAAATCTTAGTTCCTGATGAAATACCGAAAACCGACATTCCAGCTAAGTTTCGAGTACTAAGACAAGCTATTCCTAGACATATAACACTTGAGAGAGTGAATCGAGCTTCCAATTTATGGAATCAAACTGCTAGATATGCTGTTCAAGAAAGAATGGTTCGAGTAAGAGATGATCCTGCAGATATTGATGTTGTGATTTTAGCTAAAAAATTTACTCTTAAAGATAATAATAAGGTTGCTTTAGTTTCAGATGATGAGGGAGTTGCACGAATTATCAAAGAAAATAGAGTTTTCAAGGGTATTGAACATCTGTCCTGTGGGTCATTTGTTTCAGTCCTTGCTGCAGCCGTTTCAGATCCAAAGATGAGAATAATTCTAGATAAAACTGTTGAGAGAGTTTTTAGAGCTTCTTGGAGTTATAAGAAACAAACAAGGAAGTATATCGATGTTGCGATGTTAATTGACGATCTTACAGATACAGCGCGATTTGTTCGATCAGCTGCACAGATTGGGGGTGATACAGCCGAAACTGTTAAGTCACCCGCTCCAGCTAAGGAACCAGAAGTAATTAAAGCTGTTGATGCACTGGTTATTGTACAACAATTATTAATTAAAGCTCGTGCAACAAGAGATAGTTTCAATACACGCGAAGCAGAAAAGGTCTTACTTGAAATTTTATCTAAGAGTAGTAATTTACTTTATTCTATTGCTGATTTAGAACAACGAGTAATAGCTGAACGTATGCTCCGATCGGAATTATTCGAGCATCACAGTTGGCTTCTTGATTATAAATTGACACGTAATCAAATTGTTGAGGCTTTAGTGCATACTGAAGCTTGTCTTGTATATATGAATTTTATCTCTGTGGGAAGTGAAGCCGTTGAAAACTTGATTTCTCTTCAAGGATTACTTTACCTTTTACTTGGGCAATATAGACAAGCATTGGACTTATTTGAATCAATTCTTGAAGATGAAATATCACCAACACAGCTTTTAGGACTATTGGTATCATTGATAGCAACTAAGCAATCAAATGACGCTTTTTTGTTGTTAAATAAACATTCAGACCTATTAGATGGAATGCTTTCTTCAATGCATACGTACGCGAATGATTTATATTCTCATGACCAACGTGAATTAGCGATCGAAATTCTTCGATTCATTGTAAAAACCTATGGTGATCGTGAGGAAATCACTCGTTCAATACATCGTCTCTTTATTCTCACACGTATCCGACAAGATTTAGTAGAATTAGATTTAAAGGTTCAAAAGCTTTTCAAACAAAAGTTAAAAGGAAAAGCAAAAGATACAACACGAAAAGGTATACCAGCAAGCTGGATAAAACAATTACCAGTTGAAATAACCGCTAGTGAAAATAAAGGATTAGCTGAAGACTTCAAAGGCTTCTATCACATCCTTGATATGAAAGAAGATCATGAACGTGATGAATTACATGTGATTGCTTGGAATGAAAGTAATAATTCCACTTGGAATCTTGTTTTTGACACTGCATATGAACCATCTCTTCAAGAAAGTGTTAAGATTAAGATAACTTCAGGAACAATTGTTAAAATTCAACCAAGTGAAAAAACAGATATGTTTCGAGGAATAGTTATCATTGAAAATCCTGCGATTCAGCCTGAATTAATTAAGTCTTGGTAATTCCTAGCCAAATTCATTCATTTGGTAGATCATCTTCTACCCAATTTTTCTTTAAATCTTGTATTAATTCGTGTATCTCAATTTTTTGAAGAAATAATGATAATGAATCAGGAATTGGTGAAGAAAGTATACGGTCATCCATTATTAAAGATGTGATCATGTCTGGTCTAACAATCTCAAAATATTTGTTCCAAATATCAATATTTTGGTTATCAATACTTGTTACTTCTTTAGGGTTGTGATGTGAGATATTCAATTCGCTATTATTTGAATTATCTTGAAAAAGTAATGTTTTTAAACTTATTTTTGAAGGAGAAGCAGCTACAACCACTTCTTTTGCCCTAGAGTGGAAAAGTTTAGCAATGGTTGCAGAACCAATTTTATTGAGAACTCTCCCATCTGGAAATATTGTGTCTGCTCCAAATAAAGCTAATTCTGCTCGCTTAGAAAACTCATTTACAGCAAAATCTACCCCAAACTGTAAGTTTTTGAATCCCATTTCTGAGTACAATTGTACAGTTCGTTCACCCTCCCTCAATGGTCTAGACTCAAGAATATATATTTCTTTATTACAAAAACCATTTTTAGCGAGTTTTAAAAAAGCAGAGTCAATAGTTGAGGAATGTGAAAAAGTTAGAATTGATTCCTTCTTTTTCAAATAATTGAAAAGTGTTTTAATAGTATTATTCTCTTTACGTTTCATTTTAATCTTTTGGATAGCGAATACCTTTTCAATTATTTCAATTACATTTATTTCGCTGAAATTTGTGGAGTTAATCTCTTTTGTTAATATAACATATATTGGATAGAGGGAGTTTTCAATAGAAGCCATAGGGTGAGTATTTAATAATAATTGTATTGCTTTTTGCAAAATATGTTGATTCAACTCTGTTCCAACTAACAAGCATTCTTTCTTTAGAATAAATAGAGATATGTCTGCAATTTGGGCAGCTCCACTTTCAGTATCATTATGAAGTGACTGTACATTCGTTAAGAATTCTTTTGACAACATACATATCCCTACAATGGATGAATTGAATCCTCATTTTCTTTATTTTTGTCTTATTTTTTTTATTGTATGAATTTTAGTAAATTTTTTAGCTAATTTTCCTAGCTCTGAGGCTTCCTTTGATGATAAATGAAACACTGATTGCTTAGTATTTGGATTTGTTGCTTCTATGTATGCATGACATGCGTCTTTCACAAGATCCTGGAGATTTTCGTTCATTCCAGTGTCTCCAGTATACGCTATCATTTTTTTCCCGTTCTTCAAAATCGCATATCCAAGTGCTGGGATTTCGGGTAATAATCCATGTGAAAGAGTTGACCCACAATGTTTCATTTGATAAGTTTTAATCGTTACCCCTCCATCAATCTCTAGTTTACTACCAGGTTTTAACTTAGTGATATTAAATTCAAATATCATAGTATCCTGATACACTGAATTAAAAAGATCTATTAAACCTTCTATTTCCGTAGCTCCTTCAGGATAATAAATATTTACTGGAAACTCTTGTCCAATCATACGTAGAAATCCTAAGAAGGAAAATAAGCCCCCACAATGATCATAATGTCCATGTGTGAAAAATATGTGAACAGGAGTTGATACAGGAAATGTTATTTCCTCTTCCAGTAAATCTCGGATTATTCCATCACCTGTATCCATTAAAATCAAGAATTTGGGGTCAGTGACTAATAAGTGAGTGGCAATCCCTGCATAGGAATATAGGATTTTATGTTTCATCGGATTCAAGTTAATTGGGGAATGAGTTCCATTCAAGAAGTTTTTGGATTAGCTCCAATCGAAGATTCATTTCTCGTCGTACACCTGCTTCTCCTCCAAAAATATCGGTCATATTTTGAATATTGAGAATGCTCATTAGGATCATCAAGGCAAGATGAAAGTTCACGGGTATGTATTTACCAGTATAAAAATTATCGAGAGAACTTTGTTTATGTGCTAAGAATTCACTATAGCCAGAAAAAAATGAGTTCATGTTCATTCGAAAGTTGGTTAGTTTTTTATCTTGCCTGTACTGGTCAACAGCCTCAACAGCAAAGAAATTGCATATATCTTCCAAACGATCATGTTCAGTTGAAGTATCAAGATATTCGGGGTCGATAAGATTTGTATGTATCATTGGATTTCTTCCTATCCTGACATTGAATATTAAATTCCCAGGATGGAAATCACCAAAACTTACGGTTCCTGATTGCTGTGAAGCTAGTTCTGCTAAAGGTGCAACGTTATTGAAAAGTTCTTTTAAGATATGTTTTACCTCTAGCGGTATAGGGATATTTTCTATAGTTCTTGTCAGTAAGAGTTTGTATTTATCAAACCAACAACGATCGGTTTTAGTGCCATGAAAAGCAGCAAGACTTCGTCCAGCAAACCTATACTTTTGAGGTTTAGGGATTTTTGATTCACGAAAAACCTCTCCTTTGATACCTTCCATGATCACAACACTACTAGAAAAGAAAACAACCGCAGCAGTAGAAACCCCCAATTGTGAATATTCGGACAAACGTCTCTCCAAAATGTTTATTCGTTTCACAACGTCTAATGCTTGTTCGTTTTCATCATAAATTTTAACCGCTATGCTAGCTTCATCAGATCCTAGATCTGAATCAAGCAATACCTTGACGATATGTATCCCAGTGGTACCGAGTTTTCGTTCTACGGTAATTTTTTTTACATCGATCTTTGTTGGGGTTTGTTTGAAAGATTTCTCCAAACTTGAAACAAAATAATCAGAAAACCCTTCAATTAAACTAATTAGTACCTTTTCTAGTCGTTGAGGGTGAAAGTCCTGTGACATAAAATTCACTAACTTGGATAATATTTGTATAAACTAATAAAATTAATGTATTATTGTAGTTTAGGTAGAGTGAACTTATAATGATTCTATCAAATACTGATATATTAAAGGAAATAAAGGCGCAAGAAATAATTATTGATCCTTTTGATGAAGAAGCTGTTGGTCCATGCTCCATCGATCTCACATTAGGGGATACCTTTTTAGTTTTTCGTCATGGGTATGTGCTTCGGCCAAATGACGTTACTAGAATTGAAGAAAATTCAGAGATAAGATGTACAGAAGGAGGATCATTTTTATTATCACCAAACCAATTTGTTTTAGCGTGTACCCAAGAAAAAATAGCAATTTCAAAAAAAATCGCAGCAACATTAGAAGGGAAATCTTCTATCGCCCGACTTGGTATTGTTGTTCATGCAGCTGGTCTAGTAAATCCAGGGACAGGAATGAAATCCCCAACAACACTAACTTTAGAAATTTCACAACAAGCAAATTCACCTGTTGAACTCGTTCCAGGGATGTCTATTATTCAGATAATTTTTCACCGTTTATCTTCAGAGGCTTCCATCGGATATGATGATCGTGAGAAAAGCAAGTATGTAGGCCTAGATAAACCAATAGTATAATCAAATAGTAATAGGGAAAGGTAAATTCTTCATACTCCATAAATTTATTTGTCTATCTCAAATTTTTTCAATAAGGACTATTAGTTATTGTGCTATTCCCTTTCTTGTTGCAAGAATTGCCAATACTACTAGTGTTACTAATAAAATAAGGACAAAAGAAAATTCTGGAATATTTGTGGATGTAGTTGTAGTTGCTCTATAAGTCCCTTGAGCTAACCAAGCAACTGAATTAAACGCTAAAATATGATTATGTTCAGTGTTACCACCATAAGCATGGCTTGATAACCCAATATTATCGAAAATAAGGTCTGTGCCGAATACTAAGACTCTTCCACCTGTTTGTCCTTGATATGAGACAATAGTTGGTTCTGCACTGTATTCAGCAATTATTTGTGTATAAGTTCCCGTTTTTTGAAGATAGTTGCCTCTAAAAGGAAAAGAGTCGATAGTTTCAGTAAAGTTAAGAGAATGATCTGTAAAACTAGATGTTCGAATAAATGAAGTAGAAGATGTTTTAATTTGAATATCAAATGAATTAAGCAACAAATTCAATTCAGTTCTATTAAAATGTGTGCTTAAGCTATTAAAAATTAGTAATCCTCTTCCTAGATCTACAAATTGTGATATAGCGTCCCTAGATGTACTTGATAATGTAACATAGTCATTTCCAGGATCCGTTAACCAATCCATGTAAATATCAGAAGCTAAGGATACAGGATTAGCTAATATTAGAACATCAAAAGCTAATAATTTTGGGAGTGATAAATCTCCAGTTAAATGAGGAGTTACACTATAATTGTTTTCATAAGATAGGAATTGAACAAATTTCGAAAACATTCCGATAGTATTAGAAGAATCACCTTGAATTTCAAAGGCATTAGTCAAATATCCATGAGGTACAATTTTGTTTAAACTTTCATCAAATAAAATTTGTGCAACAGGCTCTCGAATTTCAAATTCAACTTGAAGAGTTAAATTTCCTACAAATATATTACCAATTACAAATTGTTGTGAAGTTGTATTTGGAATTGTAAAATTAACAGGAATCAAACAAGTATTATTGACGAAATATTCATCTTCTGGAAAATGAACAAATTCAGTTAATGATTCGGATATATTTATACTATGATTCATTGCTATACTACTGATAGCAGTGAGGTTAAATTCGACTGAACTTCCATTAAATAGTACTTTGTATGGATCGAAAGGTAACTCTGAAGGATGAAGGTATCCTATATCAGGACTATCGTTTATCAGAGTAGACGTATTCAAAATTTCCCAAGATCGTGTTACATTTAAGAAACCAGATCCTTCTTCCCAAACTGGTTTTCCTAAACTTCGAGCGCCAGCAAGTAAGGCCGCTTTAACAGTCCCGGCTGTGTAAGTTTGATTCATCATTTTTAAGTAATCTATTAATAGTGCTGCTGCCCCTCCAACAATTGGTGCTGCCATTGATGTTCCTGATCTAGTATTGTAGCCTGATCCAAGTCCTGGACCGTAAATATTAGTTCCAGGTGCGGAAATATCTGGTTTCATCGAATAATCGCTTTTCGGTCCTTTCGATGTAAAGTTTGCAATCGAATTCAGAGATACATCGCTAGCAGTGACGCCAATACATTGAAGTGCTGTTCCAGGATTATTTAATGTTCCTCTATCGCCATAGCTTGTTCCTGAATTTCCTATAGAGATAGAAAAAACAATATTATACATCATAGAAATGTAGTTTATCATTTCATCTCTAAGGCCACTTGGTAAATTATGATATTGCCCAAGTGAAATATTTATTACATTTACAGAGTTATTTACTAAGTATTCGATCGCTTCGAGTAGTCCTGCGGTGGTCTCTTCTCCATCACCTCCTCCTGCTCCTGTAACACCGAATTGAATGACTTTCGCACTATAAATTTCTGCCTCAGGGGCCATTCCTGTTGTCGTACCTGCTGCTAATCCTGCGACATGTGTTCCATGACCATGATTGTCTGTAACAGAAGTTACATTTTGGGAATATCCAAACTCTTGATTTACGAAAACGCCTCTCCCTTTAATTCGAGTGCCAAATTCAATTGTATGATCAGCTACACCTGTATCAATAATCCCAATTCTTGTTCCTTTCCCTGTAATTCCTAATTGGTTAATTAAATAAGTTGCTCCAGTTACATCTTGAAAATTTATCTTTGAAATGCTATTTTTGGGCTTTTCTTCTGGTATATCATCTAACAATGACTTTAAAATTCGATTTTGTTCGATTAGATAAATTTCATTTCCATGTTGTTTCAAAAAAGCCTGCTGATGGGCTAACGTATCAAAATTGATTCGGACTATAGGGAATTTGATATATTTTTTTATTATAAATTCTTCATATTGATCGATATCTGGGATTTTTTCCTTGAACATAATTAGTAAATCATTACACACAGCATTTGAGGTAATTTCTACCATTGATTCACCTAAAAATGATTGATAGCTATCTGAATTAGAGAACTCTTGCTGAAGAGGTGTAAAAATGAGGAAAATAGATCCTAAAATGATGAACAAAAAGAAAAAACTTTTTCCATCGGAAGTTCGAGACATCTGATCCATGATCCTCCTTCTAAATTAAAGAAGTATTTGAATTTTCCTATTTGAATAAGAAGATTGAAAAGTAGAAGTGATAGCTAGAACCAATTTAACACTGCTGCAAGGTTTTTAAGAGAAGATTTCTCTAACTGATGAACTTGAATGCCTTTTCCTACCTCGAGTTTGAAATCTTTCGTACCAGCTCCAGTCCAAGGTCCAGAATTCATAAATTTCAAAGAAATTTCATGTCTTTGCTCAAGAGTTTCCGCACCACGAATAACATCGTCTCCATGAATAGTAATATGACTTAATCCTTCGATTCCAGACGTTTCCAAAGTAAGTTTTATCATTAAATTAGTGAGTACAATAACTTCTCCAGATTGTTCATCCTTTTTCGTGAGGTTCTTTATTACGCGTGCTCGTACTGGTTTTTTTATTGCTTTATTGGGTTCTTTCGTGATAAGTGGCAAAACTTCATTCTTTAATACGTCTAAGGCTTGTTCCTTCGGTTCTACAAGAATTTTTTTAGCAGTTGGAAAATAAATAAAACGAAAATTGTTCCGAAGAGCAGCTGCTCTTGCAGAAAACTCAATATGGATAAATATTGCTTGTTCACTTAACTCTAGTGTGGTGAAAATGCCTTTAACTTTTGCTTGATCGTTTTTTAAGTATTTAGTAACACTAAATTGTCTCTTTTTCTTTTTGAGAAGAGAAGTGGGTTGAATTTTTGTTACGTGATAAATATCCCACCATATTTCTGTAATATTAAGGGTTTCGCTTAGTTTTGTCAATTTTTTGAGTTTTGAAGCTGATAAATTCTTCGTAATCTCTATTACTTGCTCAAGGTTCTTTCCTGAAAGAAGGTTTTTTGGTTGTATTTCAATTGAAGTTTTTTGCCATTTATCAATTAATTGTTTGAAAATAGTTGTTGGAAAATGTTCGAGAAATCCTATCTTTGTCTCAGAAGTCAAAAGAACCACTCCTAGGTTTACTATACATTGGGTTTAACACCCCTAAGATTCCACTTCATCAAAAAAGCTTTGAGCTAATACCTTAAAAGCATCATCAACTTTAACGTTTTCCTTGGCTGATGCAGATATATGGCCATTTGCTCCTATTTGCCTAGCAAGTTCTTCCCCTTCCTCTTCTTCAATCATTCGATAATCTTCAAGGTCTGCTTTATTTCCTACTAATGCTATTTTGATCGTTGATTTGGTTGAGTTTGGTTGGCTACAAAATTCCATTAATTCTTTGTACCATGGGTCTGTAATATTCTTCAATGTGTCTGCTCTCGTAACATCATATACAAACATGGCAAGATGAGCTCCTTTAAAGAACATGTGTCGGATTGCTGCGAAACGTGCTTGACCACCAATGTCATTTATTGATAGAGTTACAGTTCGTCCATCATTCAATTTAACCTGTTTTGAGGAGATATCTAACCCTACAGTAAGCTGATAAGAATGTTTGAAACGCGCATGTACAAATTGTGATATTAACGAAGTTTTTCCAACCCCTGGATCACCGAGCAACACCAACTTTAGTACTAACTTAGTTTTCATTATTTGAACACCAGTTCCTGCTCTATATCTTTTTGAAATTATTATCTCTTCCTATGGTTTGCTGATATGTGTATTCAAAATCTTGCTATAAAAATCTAGTCGTATTCGTGTAAAGTCATTTGTAACTCTCTAAAATTCTTCAGCATGTTATTTGTTTTAAATTCAGTTAGATTTTTTTATTTATTTCATTTTCCATATTTTATGGAGAAATTTAAGAGAGAAACCAAATTGAAACATTAATGCTATCCATCTAAAAGTGTCGATTAATGGCATAACTCTTGATTTTCGACGACTGGTAGGATAAAGGGTTGTTATTGGAATATCGTTAATTTTTAAATCCAGATACCATGCAACTAATAGAACTTCAGTTTCAAAATCAAATCTATTTCTTGAAAGACCATAATTCATAACTGTCTGTATAGCACGAATACTATAACATCTAAAACCACATTGTAAATCATTTAGACTCCATTTTAGCCAATAATTACACCATCTAGTAGTTAAGGAATTAGAAGCTGAATTAATTGAGGGCATTTGGCGGTAGTTTCGTCTTCCAATAATTATTCCTACATCTGGATTAGCTTTTACCACATCGAAAAATTTAGGTATATCTTTCTGACAATGCTGTCCGTCAGTATCCATAGTTAGGATCCATTTTACTTTGGGAAATTGATGCATAATTACACTGAAAGTATTACGTAAAATGTACCCTTTTCCTTTATTGTGTGGATTTCTGATAACTCTAACTCCTAATTTTCGCGCTATTTCGCTTGTTCCATCTGTTGATCCATCATCAGCTAGGAATATTTGATTGCATGAGAACTGAGTTTTGAGTTTATGAAGAACTGTGGGAAGAGTTATCGCTTCATTGTAAGCGGGTAAAACGATAACAAAATTTGATTTGTTCACTATCATCTCACTATATAATATAATTCATTAGGAGTGACATTGGACACAGTGCATAAATAATATGTTCTCTCCTTTGATCTAATATTTCCACAGTTTTTGCATTTCATGCTATTAAAATCCTAAAAATGCTACTTTCAAATGATCATTCCTATTTAGTACTAATTATATTAATTTTTTGTTTAAATGATTGAAGTAGATCAACAAGATCTATATCTCTTTCCTTCTACCTTTCAATTTTTTGCAAAATTACCTTAATTTCTTGTTTATACTGCCTTTCACTTCCAAATCGATACATAATGATCATTTCCAATCCTCTATTCTTTTAATTTAAGAATTTAGGGTTTTTATCAAAAGATTTCTTCAGAAATTATAGAATGATAACAATATTATTAGTATCCGTTAAAACGAAATATTGAAGGAATTTCCTTTACATGTAAATAATTTCAAATCAATATAATAGATCCGACATTTCATAAGATTTACAGAAATAATAAATAGACTCTAACAAAGGGGAGTCAATATCAAGCTTCAGACCTCCTATGAGATTATTTCAACATTTAACACAAGCTACTGTTGTTATTGACTCATAGAAGCAAAATATCATACGATAATTTGATTGAATTAAGTTCAGATAGTTAAGAAGGAAATTATATGCCAACTGATAAATCAGTATCCAAATTCGTTCGTGAAATTTTGAATCAAGATCCTTCACTAGTTCATGAACTCCAACAGCGTAAAACAGCGCAAAGAGAAATAGCTAAAAAAATAAAAGACCAATTAATAGCCGATTCCAAAATTATTGATAAGGATCCAGTTAAATTAGAGGGAAACGTTGCGGTAGCAATAACTAGATATCTCAAAAAGCTTCGAGAACAACAAGAAGAACTTTTAGGGGTTAAAAAAGTGCAAGACGTTTTGAAGAAGGGAACAACTGAAGTTACAGACGGATTAAAACATTATAAAGTGATTTTTCACGAGAATACGGACGTTTTATCTATTGTAGAAATTATTCTTTCCCAACTAGAACGTGGAGATATTAGCTCCATATCAGTAAATAACTATGGTATCGAGCTATACGTTAAAAAAATGGCAGAAAGTACTTTTCTCAATGAAATGAATGGATGTAATGCTATTGATACGAAAAAATTGGAAGAATCACTTAGTTTGCTGAAGCTTATGCTCCCTGGAGATGCTGGAGAAATACCAGGTATCTTAGCACATGTATCATCCTTATTAGCTGATCAGGCGATTTCATTACACGATATTATGGTTCAACACTTAGAAAATTTGGTTATAACGTTTGTGATAAACGAACAGCACGCTTCTAAAGCAAGAGATATACTTCTCAAGCTTAATAACGATCTTATAAGAAACTAAAGTTGGAGAAACAGAATGAATACAATGAAGATAATAATTCAGGGCGCTCCAGGGTCAGGAAAAGGAACTCAGGCTAAATTTATTGTAAAACAATATAATATCCCTCAAATTAGTACAGGTGATCTTTTAAGAGAAGCTGTAAAGACTGGTACAGAACTAGGACTAAAAGCACAAAAACATATGAATACAGGTACTCTAGTTCCAGATGATATTGTAATAAAGTTATTAAATGAACGAATAATCCAAAAAGATTGTCAAAATGGCTTCATTTTAGATGGATTTCCAAGAAATCTAGTTCAAGCCCAAGAACTCAAGAATATCACAGATATCGATCTTGTGATCAATATTAATGTGGATTATGGATTACTTATTGAACGTATTACTGGACGTAGAACATGCAAAAACTGCAGTTCAATTTTTCATATAAAATACAGCCCTCCAAAGGAAGTAGACAGATGTGATAAATGTTCAGGATCACTTTATCAAAGAGACGACGATACAGAAGAAACTGTTAGGAATCGATTAAACACGTATGAGAATGTGACCAAACCACTTATTGATTATTATAAAAAACAAGGAATTTTGGAAAATTTGGATAGCGATGGATCAATAGATGAAATGCACCAAAAAGTGTCTAAACTTCTAGTAACGAGGTTTAAAGAGTAAATAAATCTTCTAATCGATATTTACCTTTTTTTTCCGATTTTTATCTAGGATTATTTTAATCAAAAAAGTTGGTTGATTCGTGTGACGACTTTAATGCCATAAGATATAGTTACATCCTGCGGGTCTCCTTGTAGGAGGAAAATGATTTTTTCTCCGCTTTCAGGATTTGTTTGAAGTAAAAATGAACATATTTCGGCATCAGTTGGATTTTCAGCAAAGAAGATTAATTTCCTGTGTTTTCTGATAAGACCTTTTTCAGCAATGATATCAGGCTCAGATCCTCTCCTTGTGGATGAAGCAAAATTTATTTGAACAGTCCAACCAGCTTTCTGAAGCTGTTTACTTATCGTAGAAGGATCATTTACAATTTCTTGGGTACTTTTGGGAGTAGATGATACTTGTAATGGGGTTTCACTTAATGTTTCTCTTTCATTAATAATAGATTCATAATCTGAAGATATTGGGGTTTCTTGCTCAGGATTTTGTTGATGAGCTGTAAATAATCGTTCAAGAGCAGAAGTATTATCTTGTGTTTTAACAGTTACTGGTGTAATTGGACTAATACTAACTGATTCTTGAATATTCTCATCCACAGGTTCATTTTGAATTGTTCCTATTCTAATTTCAGGTTCAGAAATTCCTTTAGAACTATCAAACAGATCTTGTAGTACATCAACTGAGGGAGCTTTTAATTCTGCAGCTAAAGCTTCTTGAGAAGCCGATGATTCTATTGCAGCTAATTCCGTTGTGGATTCTGAAGATGGATCTAATCTGCTTGATGATGTTTTTATTTCCGAAACAAGTTTCTGTAAGGGAATATTTGTCTCTCTCTTAAACCTGTCTTCTAATTCTGTTCCGGCTAATAAATTAGATACTTCATTGTTTAGAATTGTTTTTGTTTGAATTTGATTTTCTGTTAAGGTTTGCTCTTCTGAAACAAGTTGGTCAACAGGAAGTTCTAAATCTCCACGGGAGAGTTTTATAGTCGAATATATTTGGGTACGTTTTCGAGATTTTTCAAGAAGAACTTTAAGATCGTCTATTTTTTGTCTAAGAGTCTGATTTAATTGCATGTATTTAGTACTTGGGATTTGTTTGAGATAATACTCCGCTTGGGAATAATGATCCCCCTCTAGCTCATGAACGGTTAGGAGCAGAATTGCTTTGATAATATATTCTTCATTTTCGTTATTGAGGTCAAAGCTGGTAATAGTGTCTAATGTTTTGT
>JAUUVJ010000011.1 GCA_030589605.1 Candidatus Hodarchaeota archaeon
AGCGTGTTATTTTGAATAGACAAAAAAATATGATGTCTCTTCATATGGATGAATGGTATCATAGTCGATGGGCCACTGGTACTCCTACTTCAAAGTGGCCTGATACAATAACAGCGATTAAGGAATATTATGGTTCAGATAAACCATTAGGTGAGATAATACCCCCTACACATAAAATTCTAAGGCTTTTTAAAGCCTCAGATATTGAAGCTACTTTTTTTATTACAGGAGAGGTAGCAAATTTTTATCCTGAGCTGGTGAAAGAGATTAGTGAGGAAGGGCATGAAATTTCTTCTCATAATATGATACATCAGGATTATAATCAATACAATCTTTCAATGTATTCAAAACATCTAAAAAAGTCAAAGAGAATCCTTGAAAAACTAGCAGGTGAAAAAATAAAAGGATATCGGGCTCCAAATTTAGTAATGACAAATGAACATATTAGAATGTTAATTAAATCTGGTTTTACGTACGATAGTTCGGTCACTCCAACAAGGCCTATCGCAGGAAAATATGGACGATTTACAAAAGCACCTGTAAATCCATATCGTCTCTCATTTCATGATTTTTCTACTTTAGGGGATTCTCCACTTTTTGAAATACCTTTTCCTGTTTTCCCCTACTTTAAATTTCCTTCAGGATCAGGTATTACAACTAGAATGTTTGGCTATTGGTATGTTCGTATTGCTCTTGACTATGCTCTAAAAAAGGGTTCAAGTTTATTTTATTTTCATCCTTACGAGATTGGAACAAAACCAAATGTTACTTATGAATCAACATGGGCTTTATTCCAAATGAGAAGAATTGGGGTTCAATTCTATAGAAACTTAGTTAAATTAATTAAACGATATAAAGGAAATTTCACATCAGGGAGAGAAATTGTGGAATTATATTCATAAATTTAGGATTAATGAGAAATTAGTAAAATTGATAACGTTTGAACCAAAAATACATAATTTACTTCGGTGTATAGATATGAAAGATAAAATACCTCTTAAAAAAACTAAACTAGAATATTATAAATTTGATAGTGCTGTAAAGTCATTAAAAAGATATGCAACTCTTGAAGAAGTCACAGAAATGGCAATATTCTTAGCATTAAGGTCAACTGGCTATTTGACAGGCCAAATCATTCACTTGAATGGTGGATATTATATGTAATTCGATGTCAGAATTTTTTACTGTGAATCCAGAGTAATTTTCAGAATTTTTGCTATTTTTTCGGTGTTTCGTTTATCAATTATGTATTCATAAGTAAAAGCACTTATTAAGCATAAAAAGGATACTATTTCTAAGCTTATAAATGAGGATATAGAAAGAAGATTGAAACTAAAGCTCATAAATCCAATAATTCCTAAACCAATCCCAAAGAATAAAATATAACCAATAGGATGAAAATTTTTGATATATTTTTCATAAATGCGTTGAATGAAAGCTCTTATGAAAAAAAAGCTTATATTAATTATGAAAGCAGGATATTTGATATTTGACTTCTCTTTACCATATCTAGCTGGGATAGGTACGCTTAGAACTTTCAAATTCTTTTTATTCAAACACACTAATAAGTCATTTTCAAAAGCATATCTTTTGTAAATTTTTTCCAAGTCTAATTTTTGTAAAGCACTTTTCGATATTGCTGTATAACCATTTTGGGGATCTGACACGCTCCAGTATCCTGAAACAATTTTGTTTAGAAAATTCAAGATTAAATTTCCAAACAACCTCCATTTACTCATTCCTTTCCAGTTTGCTGGATTACTTAAACGATTTCCTTTTGTATAATCTACAATGCCTTCAATAATTGGTTTACATAATTTTGGGATATACTGTGGATCCATTTGGTTATCTCCTGCTAATACTACAGCAATATCCATGTTATCATCTAATGCAGCCTTATACCCCGAGACTATCGCACCTCCAACACCTTGATTATTTTTATGTTTAATCAATACAATTCGATCATCTTTCTCCTCTTCAATGAGGTTTACTGTTCTATCTTTAGAGCAGTCGTCAATAACATAAATTCGATCAATGTATTCAGGAACAGAATGTAATGTTTTCTTAATGAGATTTTCTTCGTTATAGGCTGGAATTACTGCTACTATTGATTTTGAAGATAAAATGATCGTAATAACCTCAAAAAATTGCATTGGTAATAGGAGATAAAATTTGTGGTTTCAGGTAAGGCCAAAAATTATCATTTAAAGAAGTTTTTTTTACACAATTAAGTAGTTCTTTGGTATTTCTTTTGATTTTATAAAATAACATATTTCAAACCAATAGATTTGTAAAACCTTAATGCAAAAAGAGTTTTTTCATAATAATATCCTAATATGCCTTCTTCATTTGTTATCATTTCTCATAAGATCTCGGATCAATTTTTTTAATTACCTTAGCGGGGTTTCCTGCGATTATTGAATATGGAGGAAACCTCTTCGTTACTACCGATCCAGCACCTACAACACAATGATGTCCTATTTTTACACCAGGTAAGAAAATACAATTAGGTGCAACCCATGTTCCCATACCAATTGTTATTGGTTTTATATATCTTGGATAAACATATTTTTTAATCCATATACTATTTGTAGGATTTCCATGAACATAAAAAGCAGAGTTCATCCCTATGGATACAAAATGTTCAAACTTCACTAAGTGAGGATAGATCAGATCAATAATTACATTAGATCCAATATACACATTGCTTCCTATTCTCACCCCTCTTTTTCGATGAAAAAGAACTGCTAGACTTGGAGAAGGTAAATTTTCTGCGATTTTTTGATAGACCCAATGTTTTAATAATCTGAAAGTCAGTCTAATATTCTTAAATGGTCCCTTGAATTTATAATATTCAAGTATCTCTGATCGATTTAAGTTTTCAGGAGATTTTTTACCTAATATTTCGAAATCAAATTTCAATTTTTTCTACCAAAGTTACAATCATTATTCAAAATCATTTTAATTTTCAGTTGTTTCAAACCACTTGGTAACTATTTTTATAAGAAGCAACTGAAGAAAATTACTATATGGATAATGGATAAAAATATATCTGACCAATCTATAAAAAGCTAATTTATAGATCTAGCTCAAATGGGTACTTTTTTAATTTGGGTATCATAAGAATAGTATTAAAAAAAGGAAAAAATTCAAGTCATCAGGATGGAAGAAAAAGATAGAAATGGTGTGTATTAAAATCGACAACATAAAAAAGGGATATTAATTGGATTTATAAGAATTCACCTCACTCCCTATTATAACAAGAGGTATAATTAGTTTAATGATGCCAGTTGATCAGAACATAAAGCTGAAAGAGGATTGTAACGACTAAGAAATAATCTTAACCAACCCTTGCACAGGAAATACTTGTCCGTTCAAAATACTTTATGAAACAATGAGAAAATAGTCCCATCCGTACTCACGAATAGTTAACTAACACTGATTTTTATAACACATGCAAAGTTGAAATAATATTTCCTATAGAGAAATCTAACCATCTTAAATACTTGAAAGGGATATTAATAACTTCTATTCCATTAACTATGCCTCTTGATTGTTTATAAAAACGTTTTGAACCGTAAACGATTACTTCATGTCCTAGTTTTATTAAACATAATGAAATCTCATTAACAGCTGTTTCTGCTCCTCCATGGTTTGGAGAGATACCCATCGTGCCAATTATAGCTATATTCACTTGTATAACATTCTAATTCTGATAGTTCAAAATAATAGGTCTTTAATAACATTATAAAGCGTTTCAAAGAATTATATTCTTTTTTTTAAATAACATAATTTTACTCATCTTTTTTAATCCAATTCTCACTTAGATGGATATGATAATATTGAAACGGAAATAGAAGATTCGTAGATTCAAACGAGAATTTAAATTCAACAGAAAGTTTAGCTTTTACTGAAACTAGAGTATGAAATTTTAGGTGATATGGATTAAAATTCTTGCAATTACTCCATTTCCTCCAATTATTAATGGGGGAAGCATGGCCTCATATAATATTTTGACTCGACTCTCTCAAAGACATTCTATTATAGTTATTTCCTATTTAAAGAAGAAAAAGACTTCTAAGAAAATTTTTGTTAGAGGAGCTAATTTTAAAGAAGATGCAAGTTTTTTTCGTGGCCTTTTTTTCATACTATTTTCATTAATATGGGGATTTTTTTATTCCATCACATTAAAACCTGATGTGATATATGCGAAAAATCTCACATCACCAGGAATCTCTGCTATAATATTAGCTAAGTTTTTTAGAACCCCAGTTGTACTTCACTCTTCAGGACCCGATGTTGTAGATCCATTAATGAATATTGACGAAATGGGATTCTTTAAAACTCATGTATCGCAAATAGTTCTTAATTTCTTAAGGTTTGAGATTAGAGATGCATCTGCTATTATAGCAAATTGCTATGAAGATAAATTAGCAATTAAAAAGATTGATACTGCTAAGAATGGCATATTAATATATAATAGGGTTGACACAAAGAGGTTTAAACCAATCTCTGTGGATGAAAAAAGACGATTACGGAAAGAACTAGGTCTTTCTGTCAATAAATTTATTACAATCGTTGTAGCGAAATTCAGGAATGAAAAGAGGTATGATCGCGTATTAAAATTAGCAAGGAATTTTCAAGGGGAATTCATTCTTTTAGGACAGACGTTAGATGAGTTGAAAACCTTGGATAATGTTCCTTCAAATTGTATACCAATGGGTACGGTTTCTAATGTCAGCGAATTCATGAAAACCGCAGATATCTTCCTTCTAACCTCCGATGGTGAGGGATTAAGTAATGCCATGCTTGAAGCGTTATCTACAGGAGTTCCAGTAATATCTACTAGTGTAGGTGTAGCAAAACATATTTTAGAGAGATTTTACTTAGGTTACTTAGCTGATACACATGAAGAGAGATTAAGAATTCTAATTCATCTCCAAAACAACCCTGAGCTTTTGAGGAAGCTAAGTAGAAAAGGTCGTGAATATTTACTCAGAAATCATGAATGGAAAAGAACGGCAGTAAAAATAGAGAGAATATTTAAAGAAGTGGTTTCTTGTGAATAAAAGCGAAAAATCCTTTGGTTTATTTGAAATTTAGATTAACTAAGATATTTAATCAAAGCGAATAACACATTATAAACATCAATTAAAGGCCAGAGATATCTTCTCTTTCCTATCTGTCTTTGTACTTTTATTGTTAAGTAAGCTATGTAATCGATGAGTGAATAATTAGTCTGTAGTTGTATATCATAATTAGGAGTTTCATTTCCTAATCTTTTTTCTATCTGAATATTAAGTCCTGAAATTCTGCGCTTATGACTTAGCATTGCTCGTTGAGATTTATGTATGGTAGAAAGTTCAATTTTTTCTAAATCAATAAAATTTTCATTTTTTGCCTGGATCAAAAGTTTGTCAAGCTTGGAATTACGGGAAATAATAGAATTTATTCCAATCTTATCTTTCCTATATCTCCCAGTCTGAATATCTCCAAAACTAACATCCGCTAAGTCTCCATAATGATCAATACAGTATAAACATCTTTTGGGTTTAAAAAAAGACTTTAACATTTGAAAATATTCTCTATAAGGAATTTTAATTATTTCTCCTTCAGTAGTTATCTTCATATACCCCATGCACCCATCATCTCTATAAGAAAAAGACAGGATTTTTGTCTTGTCAATTTTATAGTGAGAGAAGAGATAATCAGTTCCGTTGAATGTTCTAATCGAGCTGCAGTAAGTTGAAAAGTAACCAACAATCTTTTCACGAAATTTTGGATACATGAGTTCATATTTTCTGAAACCCTGTATATGACAGGGTAAACCTACAACTATATACTTCCCTTTTAACATATTTATCTCAGAAATCAAGCCATTTAAAGAAACAGGACAATATTTTGAGCTTTTTCCATTCATGATCTCTTCTTCAGTTGTTGCTATAAAACTTATAGGTGATGTGGGAGAGTTCTCTCTAAATTTGGTAATAATCGCTCCATTAATGAAGCCTTTTTCAAGAAGGAATATCAGGAATTGAGAAATCATCCCCCCAGAAGCAGAATGAAATCTAATATCATAATTATTACTAAAGCCAGCATATGCATTTTGGTAAGAGCCAGCATAATAATCAGATTTCAAGTTCCCAGTAAAAATTGTTTTTGCTATTCCTCGTAGATTCATTCCTACTCCAGAACAGATCTGGTAACATCTGTTACATCCTTTATGATTTATACAGATTGCTTTATCAATTTTTGGAATAGATAATCCATCTTGAAGTGAAAAATGTATCGCACCTTGAGGACAAACATCTTCACAAACCCCGCATCCTGTGCATAAGTCATTTTTTACTACATTTTCTATTGTTTTTTTGATCAAAGAAACCACCAAAGTAAGAATTCATCCACATCAGGACTCCAAAAGCACCAATACGATTTCGCTATTTAACTGCATAAAATTCTGTAAGTATGTCTGTGAGTGAGTAGATATCTTCAGATATTTCCGGTATTATCTTTTCTAACCTCTTCCTTATCCTCTCTTTATCAGTCCATAACTTGGAAGTCATAGATCTTAAAAATGATTCATCATCTGAGATTGAAAATACAAATTTCCCCATTTCTAGCATCTTCATCATACCCTCGGCTTTATGTGAATAACCCAATATAATTGACGGGACTCGTGAGGATAAAGAAGCTATTATTGAATGCATTCTTCCACCGATAAATATTTCACTTTTTGCGATTATTCCCTTTAATACAGTAGGTGAGTAATGATCTTCAAGATGATAAACTCCCTCTCCGCTCGTTAACTCACCAATAACTTGCTCAATTGCATATCTATCATCCCCACCCTTTGAGATATATTCATTTTTAGAATAATTATATTTATCTGGGAATATTTGATGAGGGATTAATAATATTGGTACTTCAAAACTATCCCTTATCCAAGTGATGTAGTTAGCCATTAGTTTTGCATAGTACTTATCAATAGTAATATACTGATGGAGAAGCAGGATGCTTATATTTAAACCAATAAACTTCTCTTCATTTAACCCGAGTTCTTGTAAAATATTATCAATTATCGGTTCTTTTTCAGGTTGAAGAACAAATGCTGTATCATGAACAAGTTTTAATCTTTTCAAAGGAAATTTCTTCAAGTAATCATACGTTATCTGATCTCGAATTGTTAATACATTAAATCTCTTCAAACCAAGATAAGTAATATAGTCTTTTATTCCCCCATTAAAAGGTCCTATAGACGAGGGAAATAATATTAAAGGCACTCTTTTACTTTTTAGAAACATAACTTTGAGAAATAGCAAATATGGGGGTAATGATACATAAGCGTCACCCCAAGAAGATACAACAATATCTACTTCCCTTAATATTCTTCTAATCTGAAAAAAAGTTCCAATTTCATTATTTGATCTCTTGATAAAAGTTATTTTGAATGGGGTACCAGCTACATATAATTTGTCAACCTCTGGGTCTACAGAAAGCATTATAAATTCACAGTTTGGAAATCGTCTTCTTATGATCTCCATATTACTGATTATGTAGGCAATTGTTCCAACACTTACAGTCGGTTTGCGTGAGAGCGCATCAAGAAAAATTCTCATGACAAAATTTTAATTGGAGTGATAAATATAAATCAATTGTGAGAAATGAGGAATGATTATTACTAGGGCAATTTAGACCTTTTCTTCGAACTTCAATCAAATACTGAGGTCAAAAACTTAATTGACAGTAGTTTGGGTTCTAGTAATTAGAAGCTCTGGATTGAATTAGATATTATTCATTCACCATTCTATCAATAGAAGACTTCATACAATGATAATAACCCTGTATTCAATCTTAATACTCCTTTTTCCATAATTGAATCAAAAAGAAGCCCTCTTTCCTTGATTATCTCTGGGATAGTAACATCTTCTATTGAGTTATATGTTATCACATATCTGATTCCAGATGCTAGTAGTTGATAATACTCTTCTTGGTTACTTACATTTAGTTCAATTAGTGGAAGATAGTACTTATAATATTCAAGAGTGCTGAGGGTTTCATTGTATTTAAATGGGCTCCCATCTTTGAGAATATTAAGAATTTCAAATCTAGTTAGTTCTCTTATTGATTCTTTTGATATATCAAATAAATTATAATACAGAATGGAAGGAGGGTTATATGTTGGGATTACTGGTTGGAATCCGAAAGCACTAATTCTTCTAGCGATTTTATGATTGAACGAAATTACTAGATCATTCTTCATATTGTTCCTTTCCAAGTAATCAGCGATTGAAATCTCATGCTCGCTTATGTATTCAAATGGAAGATCGGATTCTCTGTTTTCCAAAGGAGTAATAGCTGTGATAAGTACAGTTAAAATGAAAATAAATGATAGAATAGGCTTAGTTCTTAAGTGATAAGTCATTTCTTTGTTTAAAAGCTCAATTAATAGCGTTGTTATTAAAATTAGTGACAGTAGAAAGAATAAAATTATCGTTGTAACAGTTAATGCGCTTAATCCAACACTTTGTGCAAAAAAACCAGATAAAATGAGGATCGAAAGTATCTCAAATTGTTTTTTAGATATTCTCATCTGGAATGATGATAATCCAATTACCCCATAATAACAAATCCATGGATATATGAAAAGAATAGCGTAATCCACCCTTGGACTTATGAAAACTAACAGAATACCAAGGATAATAAAAAATTGACTATCTCCCGAATCTTCTTTCCCTTTAAAATGTATCAGAGTGTAAAAAAAACCGATAATACAAAAAAATCCAGTAATTCCAAGTTTTGTACCATACTGTAATATAAGTAATATAATATTCGTTATGGTTAATTCATTTGTTTTGAGTAATAATTGCAAAGGATGAATATATCCTGAAATCCCTAGAAAAAATACCCCTCCAAAGAAGGCCACTAGATAAGATAATATTATTAAGAAAGGTGTATATCGATCATTCTTAATTCCAACTCGATACTTTGAAAAAAGCCATATAACAATAAATGGTATCAGATAAATTAAATAAAAGATTGTTAGAGAATGGATCATTGAAAGAGCGAGTAATGCGAAAAAAAAATTCCGAATATCATTGAATGTGGCACTTTTCTTCATTTTAAACATGAAACACATAGGAACTGGTAGAAAAGCTAAGAAGGGTCCACGCAAATTACTAGTAAAATAAGTTAAATCCAGAAATAAAGGAGATAATGAGAACATTATCATGAACCAGTTTCTCTTTGTTTCAGATTCAGGAAAAAGTACGTTTCCTAAGTAATAGCTAGTTATTAACGCAGTAGCCATTGTAATAAATGAAAAAACAATAACTACTACATCAATTCCTAAATTAAATCGAAAAAATAATGACAAGAAGAAAATTGCTCCGAATGCATAAGGAGAAAAAGGATAATATCCAAAGAAAGAAGCAGGATGTATAAACCAAACATCATACCACCCATTACTTACTGCTTTCGCCATCCAAACAACACTAAAAGCATCATCCCCAATCATATGAATATTTCTAGGTAAATGAAGTTGGACATTGAGTATTATGATATAGATGATAGGATTGCTTGAAAGTTTTCTTATTCTGTTTGAATAAGGAATTCTAATAATTTAAAATCTCCTAATCTTAAAATATTTACTATAGTTGGTCTTTACTGGGTTTGTTTTTTACTTTTGGTAAATGTGTTGTTTTGAATATATGGGGAAAATTTCTTGACTCCTAATCTTATAGGAGTGATTCCTTAAAATATAATCATACAAAGCTTCTCCTGATGGATTCTGAATAGCTAAGTTACTAAAATGGTTCATTGCATCGATGAGTTCAGGTATTGAATTTGTTATTGTTATACCTCCTTTACATTCCTTAATAACAGATTCTATTTCAGGTAATTTGGTACCAATAACAGGGACACCACAACCCAAATACTCATATAATTTAGTAGGAGAACTGACACTAAATACAGCATTTACAGGGATAATACATAATCCAACATCTGCTGAATATATCAGCTTTAGGACTTCCTTTCTTGGTATGAAACCAAAAAACTTAACATGTTGGCTGATGCCAATTTGATATGATAATTCCTCTAAATCTTTACGATCAGTCCCCTCACCAACCATAAATAATTTTAATGAAGGTTTTTCTTGTTGATCCAATACGCCTTTAAAGGCATGAAATATGATTTCAAGTTCTCTAATCTTATTTAAGCTCCCCACATAGATGAAAATCGTTTTTTTCCTGTTTTTTCCCCCTTTTTTTTCTTTGAAGAATTCGTTTTTATCAGTGATTTCTTCAATACCCATTCTCAATGGAATCTGGTTTTTATTGATGACACCTATTTTTTCTAGATCAGCTATCATCCATTGACTTATTGGTAAAATATAATCAACTCTATTTAGAAGAATAACTAATAATTTTGTATATCCTATACCAATTATTCGCATTAGTAGTTTTTCATCCTCCCTCCAATATAAGTGAAATGGAAATGAATATTGAAATATGAGCTTAATTTGGAATCTCTTTCTGAAATATAGACCAAAAAATCCCATTAGTAATGAGTTACGAATTTGAAAAAAGGAAAACCTTCCTGTTTTTAGTAGATGTGAGACTAAAGAAAGATGGAACAAGAAATTAATTTGTCCAGGGATTTTGTTTATTCCTTTTCTTGGAAATTTTTCGGGGCTTATATAATAATCTATTCCCCGTTTTGATACCTTTGTGATTTCTTTTCCAGTTTCAGATGCAATTACGATAGATGTTTTAATACCTAGTTTTGGTAAATACTCTCCATAAGGTTTCGTGACATCTGTTCTAAAGAATGGAAAATATCCTGTAACATACATCAATATCTGCTCTTTAAATTTTCCCATTTTTAGCATCTCTCTGAAGGTAGTCATTAAATGTTCTAATCAACATATCTGAATAGGAAGTAGCTTAAAAACACTATCTTTCTCACCAAGCCAATGTTTAATACTCTGAATCATCTTTTAAATTTTATTGTGAAAAAGGAATCAATAATGGACTAAATGATTTGGTTTTTCCTGGTAATAGTGATCTTATCGTTTTAATGTCTTGTTCCTTAAAAGGCTTAAAGATAAAAGTCAAAAATATGAATACAATTATCCAAATTATGTTTATGATAAAATCTTGCTGTAAAATTCCCTTAATTGAAACTTCAGCAATAAAAATAACGAGAATAAAAAGATAAAATCTCCCAAGGCTTTCTTTTTTCAAACTACTCAAAACCTCATGATCTACTAAGAAGTAAATATTGAAAATTATCTTCCCAACAATGATTCCAATTGCAGCAGCAACAAAATTTAGTTGATTAAAAACCAGAATAAATATTATTTCAGTTAGCAGGACTATAAAAAACCCTATTACTAATTTCTTTCTTTTTTCATATCCTAGATCATAAATTTCAAGAACATAAGCGAAAGCGACAAAAGTATAACCCAGAATGAGGATCTCGAAAACCACTAACCCAGAATTAAACTGATCTCCAAGAAAAAATTTCAAGAAGAATGCCGAATTAATATAAACCATTGTTAGAATGAATAATGTAAGAGTACCTGTAACTCTATACGCAGTGAAAAGAATTCTAATTCCATCTTTTCTGTTCTTTTTCATATAAACTGCAAATAATGGAAAAAGACCATATGTAATGGTTAATAGTGTACTATTGAATATATCAACTATGTTTTTTACAGCAGAATAAACTGCCACATCTGAATTACCAAAGAAATAGTAGATCAGAACTTTATCTAAGTGCTTATCCATAAATTTTAAGGCGTTTAAAACGAATATTGGAAAGGCAAAAAGAAGTGCTGAACGACTGAGAACGAAGTCTTTTTGTATTTTCCAAATTTTAATTTTAATCGGTAACAAATATATTCCAGTAAACACTCCTATTATTTTTGAGATGATACCTGATAATAGGATTGATTCAACCGTCGGAAATAAAAAGTACATAATGGGAACTAGAACGAAGCTAAGTGTATAATAAACTCCTTCAAAAAGAGGAATTTTATCCATTTGCAATTGAGCGAAATATTCACCTCTTATAAGTAGCTGAAAGAAAGCCCATAATACATTATTTATCAAAAAAAGAAGAAATATCATATTAAGATCGTTTAATACAATTAAACCCCAAAAAAATGAACTTACCAGAGTTATTGGCAGCGTTAAACCTAAAAAGACTCCGTAGATCACAGGTGCGAGTGTTTTATATGCTTTTTTCTCAGTAAGCGTCCACTGACTATAAGTATAAAACATCCCTAAATCGCTTATTGCGCCAATTCCAAGAGTACCAATTGATAAAATAACTATTAAACCAAGATCAATCTTATTATCCCCTATTAGTCTATAAAATATTAAAACATAAAACAGAGAAGCTGCCCTGACTATTAAAACCCTGAAAAATGAACGTATCATGTATGCTTTGTACTTTTGGGTTACACTAATCCTATTTTCATTTTCTTCCTTATTCATCGTGGTCAGATTTTTTTAATTGTAATACCTTTTTTTTTATATCTGTTTTTCTAATCTCATAAAAAAGGGAATTTGTTCTTCCAACTATGTTTTTAGATAGCATTGATTTCAAATCAAGATGTCACGAGAAGCTGTTGAAGCTTTAAACGACGAGAAGGACTGGAAAAGCATCGTTGAGCACGTTTTTCATCGTAATGATACTGATAATGAAAGAGAAGGCGTGTAAGGGAGATCTTTTCTCCATTTCGATGGAGGAGATGTTGGTACTGGCAAGAAAAAAAGTAGATCAAATAACACAGTTGCCAATGGATGAGATTCAGGACATCCTTTCCTGAATTGCAACCATTTAAGTGAAAGCGATCTTTTAAGTCCAGATGCATAGTTTCTACACGCCAATGAACTTTTAATCGTTCTAATAATCGATTAATCGAGAGTTTGAGACCATTCGTGGCATAATAACGAATTCGTGCTTCATCCCCTCTACGAATAGCAAACACTTTACATTGTCCATATTTGACCAGATTAAATGTTTTCTCTTGCTAAAATGAAGCATTTAGCAGCATTTTTTTTCAAGTTTAAAAAGGAATGAAGCAAGACGGGAATAAGGATCCATTCCTGTATTATACATGATTTCTTCCACCCATATACCATGAAGATCAAAAATATAAGGGATCCTCATAAATTTTGAAATTAAAAAACTGAGGAAGGCTGGTTGAAATGATTCAGCCAAAATTATATCAGGTGAAACTTTTAAAAGAGAGAATATTGTTGTAAGTACAAGCACAATATGCTTAATGATTGGAACATTAATTCTTTTAATCAATCTGAATTTAATATTTGTATTACTAGGTATTGTTACTTCTGGGGCAAAGATAAATACTTCGTTCTCAGATGCCAATGCATTTGCTAATTTTTTCACTCTTGAAGCAAAGCTACCTATGGTAATATCATGGAAAGAAATTATAACGATTTTAGACAAATTTTATACCTCAAGGGGTTAATTAAGAAATAAAAATACTTTTTTTCATGTCTCAGATCGGAAGAGTATCTTCGAGATCAATAGACTAATCTTAGAATTGACCTTTTGTGCATTTGTATTAATAAATCGATTATTATGTCATTGTTGACAGGGATAGGTTAAGCCTTTTTCATAACATTCATTGAGATCTATCAAGCAGTTTTTCTCCAAATAACCAACTCTAATTTGAGAAACATCAATTGCTTAATAAAACGTTGATTTCATTAATAATAGAGGAATGAAAAAGATTAGACCGGAAAATGAGTTTGAATATCTTTCTAATAGAGGAAAAAAAATAAAGGAGAAATAAAAACGTTCGGCATATGATACGTTTTCACAATCGAGTTAAAGCTGTGTTTGAGGCTAGGAACGATCAAGAATTTCAGGCAAAAAGAGATTTCGAAACCTACTTACGCTTTAACCAAATGATTGAGAGATATGCGAATAAACAACCCAAAATCCTTGATATTGGTTGTGGAATGAGACTTCCATTTCTGATGCAATTTACTCAAGATGGATACGATATAACAGGTACAGAAGTTGTGGCTACTGGACCACGTTTTTCTTTAAATAAATATTTTTATTCTCTTAAACACGGAAATTTCTTCAATATAATTGAGAATTTGGCTTGGGACAGCCTGTTATGCGGAAGATATCATAAAGAATTAAGTAAAATCAGAGGGAAAAAAATCGGGAATAGTGAAATTCGAAAATCAAAATTACTTCTCCACCCTCCTGATGCAATAAACTTGCCAAATAATTGCGTAGACGTAATCATAACCAATTCAGTTTTTGAACATGTAAAGGATACAATGGCTTTACTAATCGAGATGAATAGACTTCTCAAACCCAATGGAATAGTGTATTCTCAAATTCATCTTTTTCCGTCTTTATCAGGAGGTCATAATGAGTGGGCTTGGCCACAAAAAATAAAACCGAGCAATACTCCTCCATGGGGCCATGTCCGAGTGGATTGTGATTATTCACCACCCTCAGGTATATTTCTTAATCGACTAAGGCAACAAGATTTTATTAAAATGTTCGAGGAAATATTTAAGATCATTTCAATTGAAAATATCGATCGAGAAGGGAAAAACCTTTTGACTCCTAAAATTCTTGAAAAAATACCTTCTTACTACTCTAAAGATGATTTACTGAATCGTAATGTCGCAGTTTTGATGAGAAAACCCTCTAGTTAATATTTATTAACTACCTCTTTTGTCTAAGAGCTGTGAAATTAGTTCGTTTTTTCGTTTTTTCGTTATTAATCATCTCTGAACCAAATGAAATCTCCTGTAAGAAAAAATCATTAAATGAATTACAAATTCGCCTGATATGAGAAATTTGATTCCTAAAATATTGATTTTTTCACCTTTTCCTCCTACGATGTCAGGAGCATCATGGGCATCTTATAATTTTTTTAAACGATTGAAAAAAGAAATGAAAATTACTGGAATCAATTATAATGGTTTTTTAAGGGAGAAAAATATAATTATATTTCCAGTATTTCCAGGAAAGGAGAATTCAGCTATACGTGGCCCGTTATTTATTCTAATTGGATTCTTACTAGGTTTTTTTGCCGTAAAAATATTGAAAATTGATTTAATTTATGCGAAAAATCTATCCACCCCAGCTATAACCGGTTATATTGTATCTAAGGTAACTAGAAAACCTTTAGTAATTCATACATCTGGCCCAGATATACAGAACTTAGAGGGATCAAGCCCTACTAATTGGCAAGATCCATTAGACGCGTTTTATAGGAAAATTTTATCTTTTTTCCTATTAAAAGAACTTCATTGGGCTCATGCGATAATTGCCAATTGTGAAGCTGATTTAAAAGTTTTGAAAAAGATTGGTTATGGTTTTAAAACAAAGTTAATCTATAATGGTGTCGATTTTAAGACCTTCAGACGTGATCAAAGGAAGAGGGATAGTATTAGGAAATCGCTTAAAATCTCTTCTCAAGAACGCTTAATAGTTTTTACAGGTCAATTCACATGGCAGAAGAATCTTGTCCAATTTAATAAAATAGCAAACTCTTTTCCAGAGATTCATTTTCTTATTGTTGGATTGAATAAATCTTATAGAAAGCAAAATTTGATAGGAAGAAAAAGGGTGCTTCCAAATAAACTTGCAGGATATTTATCTGCCTCAGATATATTTTTAATTACATCACATGGGGAAGGTCTATCAAACTCCCTTTTGGAAGCTATAGCGGCGGAAAATTTTCCCATTTCTTCATCTGTAGGGGATCACAACCTTCTCTTTACAAATGCTGGGGAGGGGGAAATTTTTAATTCTTTTAAAGAGTCTTTACTCATATTATCCAAATTGGAAGTAATGCCAATAGAAGAAATTCATAATAAAGCTTTAAAGATAAGGGATTATATTGTAAATAAATTTTCTTGGAAGAATTCATCTCAAAAGATGGAAAACATTTTCCTTTACACTATTAAAATGAATATTATCTCTCATAATAAGCGTTAAAATACAAATTTCGCACAAATCTGTTAATTATTTTTTAATTTGATATAGTACAAATTCTGGATTGTTATATAACTTACTAAAATAGGTTTGATTTTCTAATGATCTGAAAAGTATAGAATTGTTATAAATTTGGGTCATATAACTATTAAAATAGAGATTTTGATTTGAAGGTAC
Organism: Candidatus Hodarchaeota archaeon; assembly: GCA_030589605.1. GTDB lineage: Archaea > Asgardarchaeota > Heimdallarchaeia > Hodarchaeales > Hodarchaeaceae > Hodarchaeum. Next base: position 16,183 of record JAUUVJ010000011.1, read on the forward strand.
CAAAATATATCTGATTGAAAACCCAAAAGATGTTTGATTTGATAAATCGATGATATGAGTTTGTGGATTTAAAAGTACACTAATAATTTTTGATAGATTCGTCCAGGTGAAGAATAGATCTTCTTTGAAAAGATACCTTTGGTAGTATATATCTAATACTGGTTGCCCTGTAAAGAATTGAATACCTGGTGTTCTCACTGTTAATATTCCTGAGAGGGGTTGATTTTGTTGAACGATGACATCAACCATTTCTTGATACTCTGGACGATATTCATATTCCATGATTGCATTAAATTCACTAATATTTCCCTTAGAATAAATCAATAAATAAGATTGTACAGCTATCGGAATAGTAATTATAACACAGATCATTAATGTACGGATGATCTTTAGATTAATTACCTTTTTCACACCCTTTATTTTGGATTGAACCTCTAATTTTGTTCCGTAGTAAAAAGTGAGAATTAGTATAACGGCTGCTAAAGATAATATTATGGGGTTTGAATAATAGTTGAGTGCTGCCTGATTAAAGGCAAAACCAATAGTATTTTGAGTTTGATCTGTAACTGTTAAGGAATTAATGGGAATTAAATAGTAAAAACAAGCCGTTCCTGCGAAAATAAACAATATTTCCCAAAATTGTTTTGTTTTATCTGTTTTGATTTTGCTTATCAAATTATAACAACCCCAAGAGACACATAAAATCATTGGGATTAGTATTGGGGCTAAATAACGAATAGAACTTGTTGAATAGTACGCTAACCAAATTGCAAAAAAAAGTAAAATCCAAATAAGTAAAGGACTAATTGGCAGATAATTCTTCAATGCATAAATCTTTAAAATAATCCAAGGGAGGACAAACACTGATCCCAACACCAATATTCCAGTAGCAGAAAAGAAATTTACACTGTGTACTGTTTCTAATGTATGTAATAATGGATCAGAATGCTGTGTTGGATAATTCCACATTACATTTTCTGAAAAATTGAAATATAAATTGACTATTCCATTCCATACGGAATTAGATAGTTCTATTCGATTTATTAACCAATAACTTCCTAATAAGATGCCTAAACCAATTGGAACGATGCGAATCAGATTCTTTTCAGACTTAAAATCCAAGTTCTCTTTTATGATAAAAAAAGCAGACAATAGTAATACTACGATTATCGGTAGTGTATTTCCAATAAAAATTCGAGTCGCAGTCTGAATGCAAAGAAAAATCCCTAGGAGAGTGATAGCGATTATTCTTAATCTTTTATCTTTAATTCCATTTGGTAACCAAACTAGAAGAATTATAGGTAAGGTCCATGCAGTGATTTTTGTCAATATAGCTGTTATTATCGCAATAGTTAGTAACCCGCCAAAAATGTGATTAGTAGAGTTTTTATACCATTTTAAGCAAAAATAACATGCTATCGAAAAGAAATAACATAGATACAAATCTTGATAGAATGCCCACCAATTCATCAACCAATAAGTCAAAGGTAGTGTTAAAACAAATATGCTTGCCATTAAAGCTATTGATTGATTTTCAAATAGTTCCAAAGCGAAATCATAAGTTAATAATACTATTCCCACTAAAAATAAAAAAGGAATGAGATGGATTGCAAATTCACCCGTTATATATTTTGTATAAACAAACAAAAGGACATTTAATGGGCTTTTTACCACAGGTAGAAATGATAAATAATTAATTTCGGTTATTCTGCCCGTTTGACTAAAAATTTCTGCTTCTGGTAAGTAATAATATAATGCATCAAATCCTCTTAATGGTTGAATAAGCTCCAAAAATAAATAATCAAATAGGAGTAAAATAATTAATATTATACGATAATCTTTTAGAGTCTCAATTTTAAAATTAAAGTGCTCTAAGTGTGCAATTAGCCATTTAACACTATAGTAACAAATAATAATCGATATAGCAAGGCTTATTAAAAAATATAAGAGACTATAACCTTTAAAACTTACTAACTGTAATACTGCTTTTCCTACCTTGAGTTGTAACAGTCCACTTGGTTGGATTCCAATTAAGGTGAGAGGGAATATGAGTAAAAAAGAACCCAATAATAAAAAAATATTGAAATATTCTGTTTTGCGTAGAGAGACTGGATGAAAATATGTAAGTAGTTTCCAGCTACCTGCTCCCATTGTCATTATTCATAATAATGGTAGGAATTCAAGCAAAAGATCCATTTATGAACCCTAATTCCGACTGATTTTTTAAAGCTAACTTCTATAAATGTCATATTTTTTTAGTAATTTATCTATTAAAACTATTCAGAGATAGTTAAAAAGGGATTTTCCTTGGTTTAAGATATTCTAGTATTTATAACTCAATAAATGCATATTTTAAGCTAAAAAAAGATTTAGATTTAATTTCATTACCTTAATAGGTGTTAGCTCCTTGTTACTTAAAGTACCGATTCGGATCATTGGCCGTAGTCATAAACATTCTCTTCGTTCGGTTATGGGCTTTGCTCTGATAGTTGCTATGATTGTAGCATTTTCAGGCGTGATTTCTGGATTTTCATCACAGATTTTCGGGCTCTCTGCCCAGGCAGGAAGCTCTGAAAGTATTTATAACAAACAATCCTAT